>NZ_JAAFYV010000020.1:0-95140 GCF_011770055.1 Rhodococcus sp. B10
CGACTCGCCCAAGGCAAAAGCAAACGCGACATCATCCGCTGCCTCAAACGAGCCGTCGCCCGCGAAATGTTCCAGCTACTCACACAGAAAATCAGCAGTTGACACTCATAGGAGCATCACGGGTGGCAACGCCGCACCCCGCGTGCCTACCGCTCGGCGGCCCTGACAGGTGAGAAGGTGGATCGACCACACCCGCCGTTGACCGCTGGAGGACACTTCCGTGTTGCGCCGTTCCGTGACGACGTCTCGACCGATTCTGCTCGTATTCGGCGCACTCGCAGCGCTGACCGTCGCCGGCTGCGGCAGCAATGTCACCGGAACACCCGCCGCCAGCGACGCCGGAGCATCCCCGGCGCCCGGTAGTTCGGCGGGCGCGGACTCCGATCTGAATGCTCTGCTGATCGACCCGTCGCAGTTCCCGGCCCCGTACGAGGCCATCGTGCTCCCGCCCCAGGCCATCAGCCAGGCCTCTCCCGACCTGACGGGAATTCCCGCGGGCGCGGAGGTGGCGCCCGCCGGGTGCAAGCCGGCAGATCCGACGTCCGCGGCGCTGATCGTCGGCACCGACAACGCGAACCGCGCGACCATCTCGGTCGAGCTCACCTCCGTCGACGAGCCGCTGTCGGACCGCGAAGATCAGTTGACTCGGTGTGCCGAGGTCGAGGCCACCAAATCCGGTGCCACGTCGACCATTCGTTCGACGATCACACCCGCGCCCCCGATCGACGCGGACGAGACTCTGGCCGTGAAGCAGACGGTGTCGTCGGGATCGGGAACCGAATCGATCACGCAGTCCATGCTGACGTTGATGGCTCAGGTGGACGGAACGCGCATCGCCGCGACCTACATGTCGTTCGACGACTCCACTCCCGATGCGGCCACGCTGGACGAACTGTTCACCGCAGCCGTGCAGAAGGTCAAGGCAGGCTGATCGCGAGGGCGGTCTGTCCACAAGTTCGCTCGATCCACAGGGTTTCGCTCAGCCCCAGGTGACGGGCTGATCCCGTTCGGCCGGTGGTCCAGGCTCGTGCCCATGACGACACACTCCGACGACCGACCCGCCTCTTCCGTCACCGTCCGCCTCGACGCGCCAGGGGAGCTGATTGCTGCTCTGCCTGCGATGCTCGGATTCGTCCCGCAGCGCTCGCTTGTGCTGATCTGCCTCCGCATCGACGACGGGGGCACGATCACCGCGGGCACCGTCATGCGGCACGACCTCGACGTCCCGGAATGCCGCCGGTTCGCGGGCACGACCCTCTACGTGATCCCGGACAGGATGCTCGAGGTGATCGACCGGTTCGCCACGCAGTGCGAACGCGAGGACGTGCTCGACGCCATTGCCGTCGTCGTCGACGATCGAGGTGCGGCGACGATGTCGGGCCCGGTAGGCGACGCGCGTTACGAAGTGTTGGCGCAGTGCGTGATCGACGATTTCGGTGCCCGGGGAACCGACGTGCTTCGGGTGTTGTTCACGCCGGAGATCGCGGCAGGGGCGGAATGGGCGTCGTTGGACGGCATGGAGGAATGGGGGCGAGTGGGGGACCCGCGGACGTCACCGGTCGCGCTCGCCTACGCGATGGAGGGACGCTTCGTACAGCCGTCACGCGAGCGGCTGGCCGACGCGGTGCAGCCGGTCGACGACGAGACCAGCCGGCGGGTAGCGGATTTGATGCCCCAGGCGCGGGGTGAACGGCACGACTCGGACGGAACCCATCTCTCGCGGATTCTCGACATCCTCGACCGGGCGCACACGCATTCACCCGACGCCGCGCCTGTGCTGGACATCACGGCCGACACCGCGGCGACCATCGGAGCTGCTCTTGGCCGTCTTCCCGTGCGCGACAGCCTGCTCGCGCTCGTGCTCACCGAGATGGCCCACGTCGCCGAGATGTTGTGGGCGACGTTGACGCGTGTCCTCCCGGCGCCCGAACGCGCAACGGCCGCATGCCTTCTCGCGTTCAGCGCGTACTCGCGCGGGGACGGTGCCATGGCAGTGATAGCACTCGAGGTCGCGTTGGACGCCGACCCCGAGCACTCACTCGCCCGGCTGCTCGACCGATCGCTCTCCGCGGGCGCGGGCCCTGCGCTGATCCGTGAAGTTGCACTCAGCGGCTATGCGACAGCCGACAAGTGCGGCGTGCGCCTGCCGTTGCCGCTCGCCGCTCCCTGAGAAACCGTGTCAACGGCCGCTTGTCGCGGCGTGCGACCGATCGCCGAGCTCCTGCAGGAACGTCCAGGCATCGGACACGATGACGTCCAGATCGGTGAACTGTGGCTTCCACCCCAGATCGGCGATCGCTCGATCGCTCGACGCGATGAGGACGGCCGGATCGCCTGCGCGTCGCGGTGCTTCCTCCACCGGAATGTCCAGGCCGGTCACGCGTTTGCACGCCTCGATGACTTCCTTGACCGAGAATCCGGTTCCGCTGCCCAGGTTGTAGATCCGGTGCGTTCCTGCGGCCGACGATTCGAGCGCCAGGATGTGGGCCTCGGCCAGGTCGGCGACATGGATGTAGTCGCGCACCGCCGTGCCGTCGGGAGTCGGCCAGTCGGTGCCGAACACCGAGATCTTGGCGCGCTGGCCCAGTGCGGTCTGCAGCACCAACGGGATCAGATGGGTTTCCACGACGCGGTTCTCGCCGAATCCGGCGTACGCGCCCGCGACGTTGAAGTACCGGAGACTCGTCGCAGCGAGATCGTACGCGTGCGCGTACGACGTGATCGCATGGTCGATCGCCAGCTTCGTCGCACCGTACGGGTTGGTCGGGGCGGTGGGCATCGCTTCGGTGATCGGGGTCTGCTCCGGCTCGCCGTACGTTGCCGCCGTCGAGGAGAAGACGAGTCGGGGAGTGCCCGATTCACGCATCGCGTCCAGCAGCGCCAGAGTGGTCACGACGTTGCCGGTCCAGTACTTGTCCGGCGCGACGACGGACTCGCCGACGAGTGACTGTGCAGCGAAATGGAGAACACCGTCGAACTCCGCGCCGGTGAGGACGGACGCTGCCACGTCCTTGATGTCTGCTTCGACGAACGTGGCCTGTGGCGGCACCGCGTCGCGGTTGCCGGTGATCAGATTGTCCACGACAACCACTTCGTGGCCACGTTCGATCAACACCGCGGCGCACACACTGCCGACGTAGCCGGCGCCGCCGGTCACCAAAAGTTTCACTGTCCGCTCCTCGTCGGGCCGGCGGCCGGTCGTCGAGACAGGCCCCGGTACCCGACTGGAGGGATCTAGACCTGCTTGACCTGAACCGCGTGGGCCATTTCGTCCGAAATATCGATGCCTTCGTGACCGGGAACGGTGATCGTGACCGTTCCCGCCTTCGCCTCGACTGTAACCCGTGCATCAGGGACCACGCCTGCATCACGCAGCTGTGAGATCACTTCGGGATCCGACTGCACGTGCTCGGCCAGTCGACGTACGACGACGGCCGTCGCCTGTCCGTGGGGGAGATCGGTCAGCCGAATCAAGTCCTCGTGCTGCGCCGCCGGCTGTCCGAGACCCAGTTCTTCCAGCCCGGGAATCGGGTTGCCGTACGGAGACGTGGTGGGGTTGTTCAGCACGGTGACGAGGCGTCGTTCGACTTCCTCGCTCATCACGTGCTCCCACCGGCACGCCTCGGCGTGCACGTCCTCCCAGCGAAGTCCGATGACATCGACCAGCAGTCGCTCGGCCAGGCGATGCTTGCGCATCACCGACACCGCGAGGCTGCGGCCCTTCTCCGTCAGCTCGAGGTGGCGATCGCCCGCAACCGAGAGCAGCCCGTCGCGTTCCATACGGGCAACTGTCTGACTGACGGTGGGACCGCTCTGCTCGAGGCGCTCGGCGATACGTGCCCGCAGCGGCACGACGCCTTCTTCTTCCAAGTCGTAGATCGTCCGGAGGTACATCTCCGTGGTGTCGACCAGATCCTTCACACTCAACCCCTTCGTCTCGGGCGATTCTACCGTTGTCGAGCTCGAATCGGCGTCGTAGGTCGACCGCCCGCGTGCCCCGTTCGGGTACCCGTCGGTAACCGCGGGGCGACGCGCGCCGTTGCTCGCGCCGCCCCATGACGACAAGTAGCGTTGTCGTCATGGCAGACCTGGCGGCCGGACCGCCTCCGAGCACCGCGGCGGCCCAGGACGACATCGTCGTCTGGAGCCCCGATTACCTCTCGTATCGGTGGAGTGACGACCACCCGATGAATCCCACTCGCCTCGATCTGACGATGTCGCTGGCACGCAGCATCGGGGTGCTCGACGGAATCGAGCCCGTCGAACCGACGGCCGCGAGCGACAGCGAACTGCTGCGAATCCATACCCCTGCGTACATCGAAGCGGTCAAGAACGCTCCCGAAAAGGGACCGTCGATCGTCCATCCCGATGCGGTCGAGCACGGTCTCGGTTCCGACGACAATCCGGTGTTCCGACAGATGCACGAGGCCAGCGCGATGCTTGCCGGCGGAACGCTGGCGGCCGCGAGGGAGATCGCGTCGGGCAGAGCCCGTCGGGCCGTGAGCATCGGTGGCGGTATGCACCACGCGATGCCGGACTGGGCATCGGGATTCTGTGTCTACAACGACGCCGCGATCGCGATTTCCTGGCTGCTGGACAACGGGTTCGATCGCATCGCGTACATCGACGTCGACGCCCATCACGGTGACGGCGTCCAGCACGCGTTCGTCGACGACCCGCGGGTGCTGACGGTGTCGCTGCATCAACATCCTGCAACGCTGTGGCCGAACACCGGGTGGTCCACCGAAGTCGGAACGGGTGCCGCCGAGGGCACGTCGATCAACGTTCCTCTGCTGCCGAACACCGGAGACAGGCTGTGGCTGAGGGCATTTCACGCCGTCGTGCCGGGGGCTGTCGCGGCGTTCCGTCCTCAGATCATCGTCAGCCAGTGTGGCGTCGACAGTCATCGCGAGGATCCGCTGGCCGATCTCGCGCTCACCGTCGACGGTCAGAACGCGGCGTTCCTGGCGATGCGCGATCTGGCCGACAAGCACGCAGACGGGCGATGGATCGCTGTCGGCG
Organism: Rhodococcus sp. B10; assembly: GCF_011770055.1. Lineage (NCBI taxonomy): Bacteria > Bacillati > Actinomycetota > Actinomycetes > Mycobacteriales > Nocardiaceae > Rhodococcus > Rhodococcus sp. B10. The sequence continues at coordinate 5,023 of NZ_JAAFYV010000020.1, forward strand.
GAGGCGGTTACGGTCTGGTCCGCGTCGTCCCTCGCGCGTGGACCTATCTGATCGCCGCAGCGCTCGGACGCCCGGTCGATGCCGGGCTCGCGCTGCCCGATTCGTGGCGGGAGCGGGTTCGGGCGATGGCACCGAGCATCGATCTGCCCCAGGTCATGGGCGACGGAGGCGACGTCGACTACCCGGCATGGGACGGCCCGGGGGGTGCGGCAACCGGATCGACGGAAGCGTCGGATCGAGCTCTCGAACGCGTCGACTCCGCGATTCTGGCAACCCGTCGAGCAGCGTTCCCGTTGCTCGGACTCGACCCGGAGGACCCTCGTGACTGACTCCACGGAAACCACGGAGACAGAACCCACCGCGAAGGAACGTGAACGGCTGAAGGCCGAGACGTCGTTTCCGAAGCATTGGGTTGCCGACGTGCTGGCCTCCGACGGCGGCGTCGTGCACCTGCGTCCGATCGTGCCGTCCGACGCCGATGCGCTGGTGGCGTTCCACGGCAGGCTGTCCGAACGAACCAGATACCTGCGGTACTTCGGTCCGTACCCGACGATGCCGCAACGGGATGTCCTGAACTTCACGACCGTCGATCACCGAGATCGCGTCGCGTTCGTGGCAATTCTCGGCGACGACATCATCGCCGTCGGCCGATACGAGCGGCTGCCGGAGGGCGACGGCAATTCCGCCGAGGTCGCGTTCGTCGTCGCCGACTCCCACCAGGGACGCGGGCTCGGTCCGATACTCCTCGAGCACCTGGCCGGTGCGGCGGCCGAGAACGGCGTCGGCATGTTCGTCGCCGAGGTGCTGGCCGAGAACCGCAACATGGTGACGGTGTTCCGTGAGGCGGGCTATCAGGTCAGCCGGAGCTTCGAAGGTGGTGTTCTACGGCTGGAATTCGCGATCGATCCCAGCGAAGCCCTTCTGTCGGTCCGCAATTCGCGGGAGCGCGCCGCTGAGGCGCGAAGCGTACGAAACGTGTTGAGCCCCAGCTCTGTTGCGGTCATCGGAGCATCGACGGACAGTTCGAAGGTCGGCAACGCGGTCCTGACGAACTTACTGTCGGCCGGTTTCACCGGTCCGGTCTATCCGGTGAACGCCGACCACCGATCGGTGCGTGGAGTGCGGGCGTATCCGACGGTGCACGACATCCCCGATTCGGTCGATCTCGCGATCGCGGCCGTGCCCGCCGAGGCGATCGACGAGGTGCTCGACGACTGCCTGGACAAGGGCGTCAAAGCGCTCGTCGTGGTGTCGTCCGGTTTCGGTGAGACGGGTTCGGCAGGCCAGGAGAAGGAACGTCGACTCGTGCGCGCCGCACGTGCCCACGGGATGCGCCTGATCGGCCCGAACGCGCTCGGCGTCGCGAACACCGATCTCGACTTCTCGCTGAACGCGACGCTGGCGCCGCACCTGCCGACGCCGGGACGCGTCGGCTTCTTCTGTCAGTCCGGAGCGCTGGGCATCGCCATTCTGGACCAGGCGGCCAAACGCCGGTTGGGGTTGTCGACGTTCGTCTCGGCGGGCAACAGGGCCGACGTCTCCGGTAACGACCTGCTGCAGTTCTGGGACTCCGATCCTGCGACCGAGGTCGTGCTGCTCTACCTGGAGAGTTTCGGTAATCCACGCAAGTTCACGCGAATCGCGCGGCGCGTTGCTCGGAACAAACCGATCGTCGCCGTGAAGAGCGGACGGGGTGCGGTGCCACCCGCGCTCGCGACCGGACCCGACATCGACGACACCATCGTGAAGGCGCTCTTCGAGCAGGCAGGCGTCATCCAGGTCGACACCATCGCGCAGTTGTTCGACTGTGCGGTGCTGTTCGGCTATCAGCCGCTGCCGACGGGCCCGCGGGTCGCGGTCGTCGGAAACTCGACTGCTCTTGGCGTGCTCGCCGTCGACGCCGCGCGGGCCGACGGTCTCCACGCCGGTGCGGCGATCGACGTGGGCCCGCAGGCAGGCCCGGACGAGTTCGCCGCGGCCGTGTCGAAAGCTCTCGCGGCCGACGACGTCGATTCGGTGATCGTCGTGTTCGTGCCGCCGGTCGCGGTCACGGTCGAGCCGTTCGCCGAGGCGCTCGGAGCGGCCGTGCGCGGCGCCGACAAGCCCGTCCTCACCACGTTCCTGGCGACCGAGGGAATTCCGGACGTGCTCGCGGTACGCGGGGACGAGGGTCATCCCATCCGCGGTTCGGTGCCCTCGTACTCCAGCCCCGAGCGTGCCGTCACGGCGCTGGCGAAGGCATGGCGTTATGCGTCGTGGCGCAGCCGTCCGGCGTCCGCACCGGTACGGCCGAACGGAGTCGATGCAGAACGCGCGGCGTCCCTCGTCCGCGGCTGGACCGGGCAGGACCGCTGGCTGTCCGATTTCGAGACCGCCGAGTTGTTGGCCTGCTACGGCATCGACGTCGTCGACTTCCGTGCCGTGACCGACGAAGCCGAGGCGGCAGCGGCCGCCGAGGAGCTCGGCTACCCGGTCGCGGTCAAGGCGACGGGCGAGCAGTGGCGTCACCGACCGGATCTCGGGGGAGTGCGCCTCGATCTCGCGAGCAGCGACGCGGTGCGTGCTGCGTATCGTTCGCTCGCCGCGGACTCGGGAGAGCCGTTGCTGCACGTGCAGAAGATGGCGGCGAAGGGAATCGGCTGTGTCGTGCGCGTGCAGGACGATCCGTCGTTCGGATCGCTGATCTCGTTCGGTCTGGCCGGGGTGATCTCGGATCTGCTGGGTGACCGCGCGTACCGGGTTCTGCCGCTGACCGAGGACGAATCCGTCCAGCTGATCGATGCCCCGAAAGCAGCGCCTCTCCTGTCCGGGTATCGAAATGCGGTGCCCGTCAACAAGAGTGCGCTGGTGGACCTGGTGCAGCGGGTGTCGGCGATGGCCGACGACATCCCCGAGATCAGGGAACTGGCCTGCGAACCGGTTCTGGCGTCGGCGCACGGAGCGCAGATCACCGATGCACGATTGCGTCTGGGGCCCGTGCCGTCACGAAACGATCTGGGTCCCAGGCGACTTCGGTAGAGACAAAACGAGCGGAGGCCGGGTCGACTTTCCCAAGAGGGGGAGAGAAAGCGACCCGGCCACCGCCTACGATGGAGCGCGCGGGAAACTGCACCGCTGCTCCACCAGTTCGGAGCCGACCCAGCCGAGGATCAGCTGGCGTACGACCTCAGCTTCTCGGCGCGGTCGCCCTGTCGCAGCTTGACCATCACCTCGCGCTCGATCTGACGCACACGCTCGCGCGACAGGCCGAAGAGCTTGCCGATCTGGTCGAGTGTGCGGGGCTGTCCGTCGTCGAGACCGTAACGGAGACGAATGACCTGCTGTTCACGCTCGTCCAGCGTCGCAAGGACGGTACGAACGTCGCTGTGCAGGAGGCCCGCGATGACGGCGTTCTCCGCCGACGTCGCCTCGGAGTCCTCGATGAAGTCGCCCAAGGGTGCTTCCTCGTCGCTGCCGACGGGCATGTCGAGGCTCACCGGGTCACGGCTGTGGTCCAGCAGATCGGCGATCTTCTCGACGGGAATACCCGACTCGTTCGACAGCTCCTCGTCGGTCGCCTCGCGGCCGAGCTGCTGGTGGAGTTCGCGCTTGATACGAGCCAGCTTGTTGACCTGCTCCACGAGGTGGACAGGGAGGCGAATGGTGCGGCTCTGGTCGGCCATGCCGCGAGTGATGGCCTGGCGGATCCACCAGGTCGCGTACGTCGAGAACTTGAATCCCTTGGCGTAGTCGAACTTCTCCATCGCGCGGATCAGTCCGAGGTTGCCTTCCTGGATCAGATCGAGGAGCGGCATGCCGCGGCCGGTGTAGCGCTTGGCGAGCGACACCACGAGACGAAGGTTGGCCTCGAGCAGATGGCTGCGCGCCGCACTGCCGTCACGCACGATGATCGCCAGATTGCGCTTCTTCGCAGCTGTCAGTCGCTTCGAGTTCTCCAGCACGTTCTTCGCGTACAGCCCCGCTTCGATTCGCTTGGCCAGGTCCACTTCCTCGTCCGCGGTCAACAGCGCGGTCCGGCCGATGCCGTTCAGGTAGACGCGAACGAGATCTGCTGCCGGGCTCTGCGCGTCGAGATCGGCGTCGGTGGGACGTGGGCGGGTCGTGGTGCTGGGGCTTGTCATGACTTGCCTCCTGATCGGTGGTGTCTCATAGGGATCAACGTCCGGTCGAGTTCGAAAAGTTCCCACCGCACCAACGCGTGATACCCGCTTGACCAGGCTTTATCCCCCCGACCCCCTGAGAAGTTGCTGAGAAGGCCCAGCACGGAACCTCAGGCGGGAACCAGTCCGGACGGCAGCACGAGGCCGTGCCTGACCAATCCCGTCGTCAGTTCGAGCGCCCCTGCCATGAGCGGCTCGAAATCCAGCCCGTGTGCGGCGGCGAGCAGGGCGACGAGTTCGTTCAACGGCATCCCGTCTGCCCGCATTCCCGCGAGCAGCATCGCGCCGACCTCGTCGATCTCGTGCTGCCAGTTCGGGCCGTTGCCGCGATGAACGCGGATGACCTCGGTGTGCCAACCCTCGTCGCCGGGCAGCGACACGTGTTCGAGGGCCGTCGCAGGATCGAGCTCGAACACCGAGTCGGCCGGATCGTTCTCCCGAAGCCACGTCAGTCGGTCGAAATATGCGATCGCCTCGTTGCCGAGCGGATCCTCGAACGCGTGCCGCAGATCCTCGGCGAGAACGTCGGTCGGTAGTTCCGTCTTGCGCAGGTAGACGAAGCCGAACCCGATGCCCCGGACGTCGGCCGCGGCGAAGTGGTCGAGCCACGATTGGGCGAGCGCCGCATTGGCCTCGTCGCGGGGATCGAGGCCGCCGTCGCGCATCCATGTGCCGACATACAGGGCAGGATCGGCGACGTCACGCTGCAGAATCCATGCGTCGACGCCGTGATCGGGCAACCACGACGCCACCCGTGCGCGCCAGTCCTCGCCGTCGACGTGCACCCACGACGCCAGGATGGCCGCGGTGCCTCCCGGCTTCAGGTACTTCGGCGCCTCGCCGATCATCAATCGCGACGCGCCGTCGAGATCGAGGCCGGAGTCGCGGTAGGTGTGCTCGACGGTGCCGCGACCGACGACGAAGGGCGGATTGGCCACGATGCGGTCGAACGTACGGCCCGCGACCGGTTCGAACCAGGAGCCCTCGATCAGTTCCAGAGACAGACCGTTCAGGGCAGCGGTCGCCGCAGCCAGTTGCACCGAGCGTGGACTGATGTCGGTGCCGGTCACCGTCTCGGCGTAGTCGGCCGCGTGCACGGCCTGAACCCCACAGCCCGTCCCGACGTCGAGAACCTCGGCAGCGGGCGTCGTCGGCGTGCCGCGCAACAACGACAGCGACGCCTGTCCGACGCCGAGAACGTGGTCGGGTGCAGTCGGTGCCGGGCGCATGCTGCCGTCGGGGTCGGACACGATCCAGCGGGAACCGTGGCCCGCGTCGAGCGGTCGGACGTCCAGCAGAGTTCGGACCGTGCCGTCCACGACGCGCGTGAGAAGTCCGGCATCGACTGCGTCGTCCAGGTCGACAGGTGCCAGGGCCCGCGCGGCGTCCTCCTCGACGACGTCGTCCACGAGGAGGAAAAGGCGGACCAGAACTCCGAGATCACCACCGTCCATGCTGGCGCGTCGCACCGGGACGGGTTCGCTGCGGCCGAGAGCGGCATGCGCGTCGTCGCCCAACATGTCGAGCAGCGAATCGGCGTCGTAGCCGGTTCGTTCGAAAGCGGTCCGTAGCGCCGGGCAGATCGAGAGCAGAGTTGCAGTCACGAGCCCAGTCTTTCAGCTGGGTCGTGACCTGTGCGAGGCGTGGGTTCAGTCGTCGTGCTGATCGATGACGTGATGCGCGCGGGCTTCGACCTGAGGTCTGCTCACGCGTCGGCCGTCGTATCTGCTGACTTCGTCCTTGGTGCGGGGTGGGCGGTCGTTCGCGATGAGAACCGCCATCCACGGCAGGGGGATCGACACTCCGACGATCGCCATGGCGATCCACGGGTTGGCCCAGATGCCGTACGAGATGGCGGCCAGCACGAGCGCGGGTATGCGGAACGACATGATGAACATGTACTTGCGCACTCGGGCGCGGTGCTGCTCTTCGACCGAACTCTTGGCTTCGGTGATCAGTACGGGGTTACGGGCCGAGCCGCTCTCGCTCGAGCCGGAAAACCCCGGTGTTCTCGTCATACCTCCACTGTGGCACTCGTGCCGCAGGATTGCACACGTGTTCTTGGCCTCGCCGAAGATGCGTGCGCCGTCGCGCGTGCGGAATAATCTTTCAGCATGAGCACACAGACCAAGGAACGTCCCGATATCGCACCCGACGACACCACGGACGACGACGCGCCCAAAGTCTTCCACTACGTCAAGAAGAACAAGATCGCCGAGAGCGCTGTGATGGGTACCCACGTCGTCGCGTTGTGCGGTGAGGTGTTTCCGGTCACCAAGTCGGCCAAGCCCGGTTCGCCGGTATGCCCCGACTGCAAGAAGATCTACGACGGCTTGAAGAAGGGCGACTGACCGGCCTGGTCTCCGCGCCTCGCCGAGTCGTTCTGCGTCGAATTCTTCCGGGCCGGACTCTTCTGGGGCGCACTGTTCTGGGTTGCATTGTTATGGGTCGCCGGCGTCGGCTCGGCTTCACGCTCGGCCCGGGCTGCGGGTGAATCGGTCGCAGCGCCGGGCTTGTTGCGGTCGCCGGCGATTCGGATCGGTCCGGTCGCGAGTCGCCGTGCGACGGCCGTCACCGGGTTCGACTCCTCGAAGGCGGCCTGGGCGGCGAGCCATTCCTTCATCTGTTCCAGGCGTGTCGCTCGCGCGGGAAAGAACTCCTGGATGGTCGCGTTGAACTCTGCTCCGAGCACGATCGCGAAGCCCAGAAAGAACGCGAACAGCAGCAGCGCGATCGGCGTCGCCAACGCGCCGTAGGTGTAGCCGGTGCCGGTCACCCAGGTCAGGTAGAACCGCAGCACCGCGCTGGCGATCATGAAGAACACGCCTGCCAGCAACGCGCCGCCCAGCAGACGGTGCCACGGTAGGGACTTGTGCAGCGCGACCTTGTACAGCGTCGTCAATCCCGCGATCAACAGCAGTCCGACGGCGGGGTAGTAGAGAAAGTCGATCAGTTCGCTCCCGATCTCGAACCACGACGCGGGCAGGATTCTCTGCACGAACGTCGGCCCGAGTGCGACGAGGGGGAGCACGAACACGGCGACGATCAGGAAACCGACGTAGAGCAGCAACGCGAAGATGCGTTGCCAGACGGGGTTACGAGCATCCTGCTGCCCGTGGGCCTCGACGATCGAGTCCACGAACGTCGAGATCGCCGACGAGCCCGCCCACAGTGACAGCAGGAATCCGGCGGACACGATCTCGCCGCGTCCCTGCTGCAGAATGTCCTGCACGGTCGGCTCGATGATTCCGTCGACAACCGAGTCGCTGAACACACTCGCGCTGAACGTGATGATCTTGGATTCGATGATGTCGATCGTGTTGGGCCCGAACCAGCCTGCGACGAACCCGAGGCTGCCGAGGACGCCGAGCAGCAGCGGCGGGAGCGAGAGCGTCTGCCAGAACGCCGCGGTAGCCGCCTTGCTGAAGATCGAGTCGTCCCAAGCCTTGCTCGCTGTGCGGAGGACCACAGTCCAGGCGACATGAAACGGCCGCCGCTTCGACAGCTCGCCCGTACGTCGTTCGCCTGCAGATTCGCTCATGATCTCTCCAGCATTCCTGACGACACGCCCGAATGCCCGTCTGGGGCGGTCCGTGTCGCCCACCGAGTCGATCGATGTGGCTCGTTACGATTCGGGTTCGGTCGGTGCCGACAGATAGGCTCCACCGCGGACATTGCACAGCTACGGCTTCTTCTTCCCATTGCCAGTGAGGACTCGATCGATGCCAGGAACAGGCGGCCAATGAGCGCAGAGACCACCGACGCCGACACACCCTCCGGGGCCACCCTCGGAACCGGGACTTCGCCGGGCGGAGCGCCGCTGCGTGCTTGGCAGAGGCGCGCACTGACGAAGTATCTGATGGCGTCACCGAAAGACTTCCTCGCGGTCGCGACGCCGGGTGCAGGCAAGACGACGTTCGCGCTCCGTGTCGCGTCGGAACTGCTCGCGCACCGCACCGTCGATCAGGTCACCGTCGTTGCGCCGACCGAGCATCTCAAGCACCAGTGGGCAGAGTCCGCGGCCAGGGCGGGCATCGCGCTCGATTCGAACTTCTCGAACTCCACCGGCCAGACGTCGAGCGACTACCACGGTGTCGTCGTGACGTACGCGCAGATCGCGTCGCACCCGTTCAAGCATCGCGTTCGCACCGAGGCCAGGCGCACGCTCGTCATCCTCGACGAGATTCACCACGGCGGCGACGCCAAGAGCTGGGGCGAGGGCATCCGCGAGGCGTTCTCGGATGCGACCCGTCGCCTCGCGCTGACGGGAACCCCGTTCCGAAGCGACGACAGTCCGATCCCGTTCGTGACGTACGAGCCGGACTCCGACGGGCTCATGCGCTCACGCGCCGACCATTCCTACGGCTACTCCGATGCGTTGCGGGACGGTGTCGTCCGTCCCGTCGTGTTCCTCGCGTACTCGGGCGAGGCGCGGTGGCGGGACAGCGCGGGGGAGGAGTTCACCGCGCGCCTCGGTGAACCGCTGAACGCCGAGCAGACGGCGCGCGCGTGGCGCACCGCTCTCGATCCGCAAGGCGACTGGATGCCGGCGGTGTTGCTGGCCGCGAACACCAGGCTCGGTCAGCTCCGCGCCGGAGGAGTGCCCGACGCGGGCGGACTCGTGATCGCCACCGACCAGACCGTCGCGCGCGCGTACGCCAAGCTGCTCGAGGTCATCACCGGCGAGACACCGTGCATCGTTCTGTCGGACGACCCGACGTCGTCGTCTCGCATCGCCGAGTTCGGCAAGAGCAACCAGAAATGGATGGTCGCGGTCCGCATGGTGTCCGAGGGCGTCGACGTTCCGCGTCTCGCCGTCGGTGTGTACGCGACGAGCGCGTCGACCCCGCTGTACTTCGCCCAGGCGATCGGTCGATTCGTGCGTTCGCGACGGCCCGGTGAGACCGCGAGTGTCTTCTTGCCGTCCGTCCCCGTCTTGTTGGACCTCGCGAGCCAGCTCGAGGCGCAGCGCGACCACATCCTGGGCAAGCCGCACCGCGAGAAGGACGGTCTCGACGACGACCTGCTGGCCGACGCGAACAAGCAGAAGGACGAGCCGGGCGAGGACGAGAAGGCGTACACGGCGCTCGGCGCCGACGCTGAACTCGATCAGGTCATCTACGACGGCTCGTCGTTCGGCACGGCCACGTTCTCGGGTAGTGACGAGGAAGCGGACTATCTCGGCCTCCCGGGGCTTCTGGACGCGCAGCAGATGCGCGACCTGCTCCGGCAGCGACAGCAGGAACAGCTCGACAAGACTCCTGCTGCACCGACGCCTGCGGTGCCGCCTCCCGCCGCAGCGGAGCGTGTCTCCTCTGCCGGTCAGCTGGCCGGTCTGCGGCGTGAACTGAACAGTTTGGTCGCGGTGTACCACCACCGCACCGGAAAACCGCACGGCGTCATCCACGGCGATCTACGACGCATCTGCGGCGGCCCTCCCACTGCGATGGCGACGGCCGAGCAGCTCGGGGAACGAATCGCGCAGCTGCGGAAGATGTAAGGCGCGTACACGATCGACGACACACGAAGAACGGGTGGCTCCGATTGGAGCCACCCGTTCTTCGTTGTTCATATGTTGGTGTCGAAAGCTACCGAGGCGAGCCGGTTACACCGCAGAGTCCGTTTCGGTCATCACCGTTGCGTTCATTTCACGCAGACGGTCTTCGTGCTCCTTGGCGTGGTGGTTGCAGAACAGGAGTTCTCCACCGGTCGAGAGCACAACACGTGCACGAGCCCCTGCACCGCACCGGTCGCACCGGTCGGCTGCTGTCAATTGTGGGCTGGTCAATGTTCCGGGCATGACTCCTCCGTACTGGCTTTCGGTGTTACCCGAGTGCCTGGGGCCGGTCCGCCGCGTCGGTATGGCGCGGTCCGTACACTCTGTCAGACGTTTGGGCTTCATGCGTTGTTCCCGAGGGTGTTTCTTTGTGTTGTCACTAACACGAAACTGGCTCGGCTGCTGCTGGTGACAGGTATGTCCACCGGTTCGTGTTCGCTCACAGCTGACCTTCCGCGCGCGTGTGCGGCCCTCGTAGGATCGAGGCGTGAGCAAATCCGGTGGTGTCCTGCTGCACATGTGCAGCTACGAAGAGTGGTTGTCGGCGCGGGCCGCGGGCAGCCGGCGTCCGGCCGATTTCGACGACGTCGGATTCGTCCACCTGTCGACGCCGGAGCAGGTCCACTTGCCTGCGAACCGTCTGTTCGCCGGACGCAAGGATCTGGTCCTGCTGGTCCTCGACCCCGAACGACTGGGATCACCCGTGCGATGGGAACCCGGCGTGCCGAGCGATCCCGACTCCATGCTGTTCCCGCACCTGTACGGTCCGCTTCCGGCCGGTGCGGTGACCTCGGTACGCGACTACGCGCCCGGCAGCGACGGCTCGTTCACGCCGCCCGCACTCTGACTGCCACCGACAAGACACCGCCGCCCCGCGAGCGGGACGGCGGTGTCGCGAACGGTGTGTGTCAGTCGAGGTAGTCGCGCAGAACCTGCGACCGGGACGGGTGGCGCAGCTTCGACATGGTCTTCGACTCGATCTGACGGATGCGCTCACGCGTGACGCCGTAGACCTGGCCGATCTCGTCGAGCGTGCGCGGCTGGCCGTCGGTGAGACCGAAGCGCAGACGCACGACGCCGGCTTCACGCTCGGACAGCGTCTCGAGTACCGACTGCAGCTGATCCTGCAGCAGCGTGAACGAGACGGCGTCCACGGCGACGACGGCTTCGGAGTCCTCGATGAAATCGCCGAGTTGGCTGTCGCCCTCGTCGCCGATGGTCTGGTCGAGGGAGATGGGCTCACGCGCGTACTGCTGGATTTCCAGCACCTTCTCCGGCGTGATGTCCATTTCCTTGGCCAACTCCTCGGGAGTGGGCTCGCGGCCCAAATCCTGCAGGAGCTCACGCTGGATGCGACCGAGCTTGTTGATGACCTCGACCATGTGCACCGGGATGCGGATGGTACGGGCCTGGTCGGCCATGGCGCGGGTGATGGCCTGACGGATCCACCAGGTGGCGTACGTGGAGAACTTGTAGCCCTTGGTGTAGTCGAACTTCTCGACCGCGCGAATCAGACCGAGGTTGCCTTCCTGGATCAGGTCGAGGAAGGCCATGCCGCGGCCGGTGTAGCGCTTGGCGAGCGAGACGACGAGACGAAGGTTCGCTTCGAGCAGGTGGTTCTTGGCGCGGTTGCCGTCACGGCAGATCCACGTGAAGTCGCGTCGCGCAGCGACGGGGAGCTTTTCGCCCTTCTCGGCGAACTCGCGCATCTTCTCGGTGGCGAACAGCCCGGCCTCGATGCGCTTGGCGAGCTCGACCTCTTCCTCGGCGTTGAGGAGGGCAACCTTGCCGATCTGCTTGAGGTAGGCGCGAACGGAGTCGGCCGACGCGGTGAGCTCGGCGTCCTTGCGTGCCTGTCGAAGAGCCTCGGATTCTTCTTCGTCCCAGACGAAGTCTCCCGATGCCTTGTCCTCGGCGGTGGGCTCGGACGTTCCGTCGTCTTCGCTGTCGTCGTCAGCCGCAACGACGTCGACGACGTCGTTGGCCGCGGCGGCGATGTCGCCGTCGGAGATGTCGATGTCGTCGATGCCGGGGGCGTCCTCGTCACCGTCGGTCGTCTGAGCGGGGTCTGCAGCCTTCTTGGCTGCGGCCTTCTTCGCCGGCGCCTTCTTGGCTGCGGCGCGCTTGGCGGGAGCCTTCTTGGCTGCTGCCTTCTTCGCCGGTGCCTTGGCCGGTCGGACAGTTCCGTTCGGCGCCTCCGCAGCAGGTGCAGGGGTCGCAGACTCTGTTTCTGAATCCACGGTCTGACGGATATCGGTGGCTGCCACGTACGCCCTTTCGTGACGGTGTCGTGCGGCGTCACGCCAGAGTTGTTTCCGGCGGAGAGGTCTTGTCGATTGTGCCGGCGTGCAGACCGGCATCAACCATTGTAACGACCCGCGGAGAGTTTGTTACCGAGCGTGGCCCTGCAACGCGGCTGTGTCGGCTGCCAGAGCTGCGCCGACGATGCCTGCGGTGTTCAACAATGTGGCCGCCACCACCGGAGTTCTGTTCGTCAGGTGCGGAATCCACTTCTCGGACTTGCGGCTGATTCCGCCGCCGGCGATGAACAGATCGGGCCACAGAAGCGCCTCGAACGTTTCGAGGACTTTGGACACTTCCTTGGCCCATTCCTTGTACGAGAGGTCCTTGCGTTCCTTGACCGACGACGCGGCGCGGTGCTCTGCCTCCTTACCGTCGACCTCGAGGTGACCGAGCTCGGTGTTGGGGAGGAGCACGCCGTTGTGCAGCACGGCCGATCCGATTCCGGTGCCGAACGTGAGCAGGATGACGACGCCGCTCTTGTCCTTGCCGCCGCCGTACTTGTCCTCGGCCACACCCGCGGCGTCGGCGTCGTTGAGGACGGTGATGTTCGGATGCCCGATCGCGCGGGCGAACAACGCCTTGGCGTCGGTGTCGATCCAGCCCTTGTCGATGTTCGCTGCCGAGCGCGCGATGCCTGCGGTCACGACGGCCGGGAGTGTGACGCCGACCGGACCCGACCAATCGAAGTACTTCACGATCTCCGCGACGACGCCCGCGACGGCCTCCGGCGTGGACGGCTGGGGGGTCTCGATCTTGTACCGGTCGCCGACGAGTTCACCCGTCACGAGATCGACGATGCCGCCCTTGATGCCGCTACCGCCGACGTCCACTCCGAAGCCGAGCCGCTGAGTGCCGTCGGTGGACTGTGGTCCCGAACCTGCCTGTGTCATGTGGCGCATGCTCCTGGTGTCGTGGGAACTGAGAAGGCGTGGACGTACCCTCCGAGAAGGATAGTGGGCGGACGGTGCATTGCGCGTTCGGAACGTCGAGGCGCGCCCGCGCGGGTGGTGCGCGGCGCATCTCGTGTGATCCGATAGACCCGTGTCCACTCCAGGTAATTCGTCCGAAGCGTCCCCGAATCCCGATGCGGCTCTGACGTCGTCACTACTGGACGTGGCGGTGGAGGTCGCGCGCGCCGCGGCCACTCACGTGCGGGTGCGACGTCCCGAGGTCTTCGGCCCGAACGCGCGACAGTCGGGTGTCGGCGGGCACGAGGAGTCCGTACAGACCAAGAGCACACCGACCGATCCCGTCACGGTCGTCGACACCGAGACCGAACAGTTGCTGCGTGGACTGCTGGCGGAACGGCGAAGCGGCGACGCGATTCTGGGGGAGGAGGGCGGCGGTCGAACCGATTCGGTCGCGGGTGTGCGCTGGATCCTCGATCCGATCGACGGGACCGTCAACTTCCTGTACGGGCTTCCCGCGTATGCGATTTCGGTCGCAGCGCAGATCGACGGCGTCAGCGTCGTAGGAGTCGTCGTCGACGTCGCACGTGACATCGTCTACACCGCGGCACGAGGCCGGGGAGCCTTCGCCACCACGTCGGACGGGACCGCGACGAGACTGGCGTGCAACCCGATCGAGGACGTCTCACTTGCGTTGGTGGCCACCGGTTTCGGGTACTCCTCGTCCCGGCGTACGGCGCAGGGCCGCATGATCGGACAGTTGCTTCCCCGGGTCCGGGACATCAGGCGTGTCGGGTCGGCGGCACTCGATCTGTGCATGGTCGCGTCGGGGGCGGTCGACGCTCACTTCGAGCACGGACTGAGTCCGTGGGACTGGGCCGCCGGGTCGTTGATCGCAGAAGAAGCGGGTGCCGTTCTTCGGTTGCCGTCGCCGAGTTCGTCGAGCGCCGAGGGTGCTGTCACCGTCGCTGTCGCAGCCGGGATCGACGCCGAATTCCTTGCGCTCCTGGGTGAAGTGGGAGCGCTGGCGCCGATCCCGACGGACTGACCCGAGCCGGACCGCCGGACGCGGTGTCGGTCAGCAGGTCGCTTGTCGAGCTGCGTCCAGAAGATCGATGTCGAGGGGCGCGGCGGGTGTACCGGGAGTGACTCCGGCCAGCGACTGCAGAACCGACTCCGCGTCCGAATTCGGCTGCAGATCCTTGAAATACGTTCCGAGGGCGAGGTCGACGGTGTCGTCGCCGCGTCCGTCTTCGATCAATTCGGCGCACGGTGCGACGAGCGAGACTGCGCTCGCGGCGGCAATTCCGTTCTGGCCGAACCGAATTTGGCCCTGGCACTGCATGTTCTGGTCCGTGTACACCGGATCGTTGCCGACCTGGATGTCGGGCGCGCTCGCGAACCCGTAGTCGCTCAGTTCTGCCGCGACGGTTGCGGCCTGGCCGGATTCGCCGTTCGCGTTGAAGACTCTGACGCGCGTGGCCGACAGCGCCGCAGGTTCGGTGTCCTCGAGAGTCGAGCGGTCCACGCGCTCACCGAGTTCGGCGGGCACGGTTCCATCCGCAGCCGGCGTCGTCGACGGCGCGTTGCATTCCACCGTCGCGGTGACCGCCTCGCCCGCGGTGAAGACGCGTATCCAGGTGAACACGCCCAGCAGGGCGAGAGCGAGCAGCACGACGAGGATGGGCATTGCGCGCCTACGGCGGAACGGCCGTCCGCGATCGTCGACCGAACTACCCTCGGTGATCAGAGAAACCACGGTGTGGATACGCCTTTCCGTCGTCCGGTTCGAAATGCGGCGCTACCGGCGACCGGTCCCAGCGCGCTCGCTCACTGTAGTTGCCTCCCGAACGGACGGCTGCGTCTGTCGGCAAGTCGTCGGCGAAATTCACTCGGGCCGGGGTGGGAATGAGTCGGTGGCTCGTGTTGTTCATGCCCGGTGCACGACCGATTTCGGCGCTTTCGGCGGTTCGGTTTCGTCAAACGGCAAAGCTTCGGCTATTGTCTGGCGGCCCCGGTGGTTTCAGACCAGAGACGCATCGGTGCGAATCGGGATCGTCGCGTAGGTGTCGAAGAGGGTTTCGAGCCGAGATCGATCGGGCATTACCCGGTGTTTTCGGGCACCTTACGAGGTTCTCGTGCGTTCAACACGAACAAGGACGGTGGGAGCAACGCAAACGCCTCCTCACAGCCGGCGACCGAGCTAGGACGTCGTCAGCAGCAACCACCGGAAATCAAGCAAGAAGACGAGGGGTTAGAGGAACAATGGCAACCGACTACGACGCACCGAGAAGAACAGAATCCGACGACGTCTCCGAGGACTCTCTCGAAGAACTGAAGGCACGTCGCAACGAGGCGCAGTCCGCGGTCGTCGACGTGGACGAGTCCGACACGGCGGAATCGTTCGAACTCCCAGGTGCAGACCTGTCCGGAGAAGAACTGTCCGTGCGAGTCGTCCCGAAGCAGGCCGACGAGTTCACGTGCTCGAGCTGCTTCCTGGTCCATCACCGGAGCAGGCTGGCCAGCGACGCGAACGGCGTGCTCGTGTGCCGAGACTGCGCTGCTTGATCGCTGAGCAGCAGGCGTAGCACGTACTGGAATCGACGCCGAGATCGCCTAGTGGCGATCTCCGGGGGTGGGCGCGGCCAGTGCAGCTACCAGATCGTCAGGTCGTTTCGAACTGACCAACCAGTAGGGGGTGGGGTCGTCGGGATCATCGAGAACTACCAGGACCATCGGTTTGACCCAAGTGCGGTGCTGAACGAAGGCAAGTGGATCCAATTGCCTTCCCAGTGCCGCACTTTTTGCCGTTCCAGGCACCACGGCGACCCGGTCGACGACGTCGAGCGGTAAGTGAGCACGCCCGGCGTGCAGCTCCCGAGTGCCGTCCGCGTCGACGACGACCTCGATCTTCATCCGGCTGAGCCAGTAGAGGGCCCACAGCGGGAACGGCAGCAACAGAACGTAGGGGAGCCACGCGCGCAGCCCCGGGGCACCCATGTGCACCTCGGCGGCCAGCAGCGCTGCGACGGCCAGACCGACGGGCCACCACCACAGCGGGACCCACAGTTTCTCCGAATACACGACGGTGCGTGTGTCGGCGTGAGAAGAGTCCGCGGTCGGTTCGAGGTCGGGCTGGCGATCGTGAGGCACGCCTTCCAGACTACGTGGCCAAGGGAAAGGTGCCGCATGCCGTGCAGCGCGTCACGGGCCGTACGGCGTAGTCTCGGACCACGTGAGCGACGATGCACGACGTGACGACCATCAGGCGAATTCGCCGAACCCGCCGGTGATTGCGCTGAAACGACTCGACGAGGGACTGCCGTTGCCGACGCGAGCCCACGAGGGCGACGCGGGAGTGGACCTGCACATCACCGCGGACGCGAGCATCGCGCCGGGCGAGCGTCGTGTCGTCGGAACCGGCATCGCCGTGGCGCTTCCGCTGGGTACCGTCGGACTCGTTCATCCCCGTTCGGGGCTCGCCGCACGTTCGGGTCTGTCCATCGTGAACGCGCCCGGCACCATCGACGCGGGCTATCGCGGAGAGATCAAGGTCTGCCTGATCAACCTCGATCCGCGTGAGACCATTCACCTGGTCCGCGGTGACCGCATCGCGCAGCTACTGGTGCAGCGCGTCGAACTCTGCACGTTCGAAGAGGTCGATTCGCTCGACGACACGACGCGCGGGAGCGGCGGATACGGTTCGAGCGGAGGCCACGCCAGTCTGGTCGACTCGGCGGTTGCCGGAGCGACGAGCACCATGACGAAGCAAGAAGAGGACTGATCATGTTCGGACGGCGTAAGAAGAACGCAGCCACCGACGACTCGCGTGTGAGCGGCGTCGCAGACGACACGGCGGCCGACGCCTCGGCGCCCGACGCCGACGACACCGAGCGCGCGAACGTCGACCCCACGGTCGGACCGTTCGACCTGACCGAGGTCGACGACAGCCGTGACGCACTCGTGGAAACCCGTCTCGACCTCGGCTCGGTGCTGATTCCTCTGCCCGAGGGTGGTCAGCTGCAGGTCGAGATGAACCGGTCCGGCGCGCCGCAGGCCGTGCACGTCGTCACGCAGCACGGCCGCATCACCATCGCCGCCTACGCCGCTCCGAAGTCGCCGGGACAGTGGCGCGAGGTGACAGGCGACCTCGCGACGTCGCTACGAGCGGACAAAGCAGACGTCAGCATCGAGACCGGCCCGTGGGGGCGTGAGCTGCACGCCGTCACGACGAACGCCGACCTCCGTTTCATCGGCGTCGACGGCTACCGCTGGATGGTGCGCTGTGTGCTCGCCGGGCCCGCCGGAGCGGTCGGCAGCGACGCCCCGCTCGTCGCGATTGCCCGGAACGTGTTGTCGCAGACGATCGTCGATCGTGGCAGCGATCCGCATCCGGTGCGCACCCCGCTTCCGGTGGTTCTGCCCGCGGCTCTGACGGCTCAGCTCGCGGCGGCTCAGCAGCAGCAGGCCCAGCAGGCCGCGGATCGGCAAGCGCCGGGCCAACCGACGGGACAGGCGGCCCCTCAGCCGGCTGCACCCACTGCGCCGACCGAGGGGCCGCGCCGCGGCACGTCGGGATCGGCCATGCAACAGCTCGGCTGAACTCGGCTTTCGGCTCACGTCAGGAGCGATGAGAGCGCCGACACGGTCCTGATCCCGAGAATGCCTGCGTCGCGACCGATGTCGTCGAGCGTGATGGTGGCGAGCGACGACGTCGGGAGCGCGGTGTGCCACGTGTCGGCGACGGCACGCGGGTGGACCGGGTCGTCGACGGCCGCGACGATGGCCGTCGGAACGAACGTACGACGCAGGTCGTCGATCGTGGGAGCGGCGTAGCTCGCGGCCTCGTTCAGTGCAAGCGGCAGATCCGGCCACTGCGACGCCCACGAACGGGTGAGCGTGGCGGAGAGCCACCCGGGTGTCGACGCGACCATCGCCGCGGTCACGTCGTCGAGGCCCGATTCGCCCAGGCGAGCCGACGTGAAGCGGGCGCTCAGCGCTGCAGGCGCATCGCCGGGTTCGCCGAGCCACGGCGGCAACGCGGCGAGCACGCCGACGATCGACTCCGGGTGACGGCGAGCCCAGGACAGTGCGACAGCAGCACCTATCGAGATGCCGCCGACGATGATTCGACCGTGGCGTCGAGCTGCGTCGTCGAGTGCGTCCTCGTATCCCGCGACGACGCGTCGAGGGTCGGGATCGACCGCCGACGTCACAGTGCCCATCGTCTCGAGGGCAGGGGAGAAGGCGTCGCGCGCGAAGACGGCGTCCGATCCCGTTCCGGGAAGAACGACGGCGTGTGTGGCCCATGTCATTCCGTCGATTGTGCCGGTAGAGCCGGCACCCCGGACAGCGGGACCGTGAGTCGTCACATGCAGGGCGAGGCCGGTTGGCCACAGCAGGTTCGCGGGTCTACAGTGGCCGATGTACAGGCCTTTACGCGACCGACCCGGTCGCAGAATGCTCCAGGAGCTCACCATGGCACCCGCTGCCGCAGGATATTTCCGCCGACTCACGCGGAAGCTGACCGAGGACGTCGACCAGCTCGACGCCGAAGAGATGGCTGAGACGTCGGAAGCGTCGGGAGCACGCCGGGCATGTGATTGCTCGCGCGGCGAGGAAGTCACGATGCTGGGTCGCCTTCGCAGCGTCGAGACGTGCTCCAAGGCTGCGAACGCCAACGTCGAAGCCGAATTCTTCGACGGCACCGCCCCCGTCACGCTGGTGTGGATCGGCCGCCGCAAGATCGCAGGCATCGAGCCCGGCAAGACGGTGATGATCAAGGGCCGCGTCGGAGAGCGCGACGGTCGCAAGATCGTCTACAACCCCTACTACGAACTACGCGACGAATCCTGATTCACCGCGTATGGCACTCTCGACGTCGTGACCGACAGAGACGGTAAAGCACCCGACGCCCCGGAAGTACAGCAGACACCGGAGGTCGATGCGCCGCCCGTGCCGACGAACGCGGCTGCGAAGAAGGAGACCGTCCTCGAGCAGATGGGCGGACTGTCCGGGCTGGTGTCCTCGACTCTGCCGGTCATCGTGTTCGTCCCGGCGAACAGCCTGTTCGACCTGACGGTGGCGATCTGGACTGCTCTCGCCGTCGCACTCGGCGTCACGATCTGGCGGCTCGCCAAGCGCACCCCGATCCAGCCGGCCATCTCCGGTTTCTTCGGCGTCGGTATCTGCGCCTTCATCGCGTATCGCACCGGAGACGCCAAGGGCTACTTCCTGTTCGGCATCTACACCAGCCTCGTCTACGGCGCGGTGTTCGTGCTGTCGATCGTCGCGCGGTGGCCACTCGTCGGCGTCGTGTGGGGATACCTCAACGGTGGGGGCACGTCCTGGCGATCGAACCGACGGTCGGTGTACGCCTACGACATCGCGACGCTCGCCTGGGCGGTCGTCTTCGGTGCGCGGTACCTCGTGCAGTCGCAGCTCTACGATTCGGACCAGACCGGCTGGCTCGCGGTCGCCCGTATCGGAATGGGATGGCCGCTCACCGGCGTCGCGCTGCTCGTCACGTTCTGGGCTGTGCGACGCGCGGATCGTACGTCGGCTGCGTGATTCAGGTCGTCTGGACCAGTCCGACCGCTGCACGCAGCTCGGCCTCGACCTCGACGGACGCGACGAACAGCAGTTCGTCGCCGCCTTCGAGCGGGTCGTCCTGTTGGGGGACGATCACCCGCCCTCCGCGCAGAATCGTCACCAGCGCAGCGTCTCTCGGCAACGACAGCTTCTTGACGGGCTTGCCCGCGAGGGGTGTGTTCTCGGGAAGCGTGACCTCGACGAGGTTCGCCTGACCCTTGCGGAACGTCATGAGGTGCACCAGATCTCCGACCGACACCGCTTCCTCGACGAGGGAGGCGAGCATTCGCGGGGTGGACACCGCGACGTCGACGCCCCACGACGAGTCGAACAGCCATTCGTTGCGCGGATCGTTCACGCGTGCGACGACGCGGTTGACCCCGAATTCGGTCTTCGCCAACAGGCTCAGGACGAGGTTCGCCTTGTCGTCACCGGTAGCGGCGATCACGACGTCGTAGGTCTCGAGCGCCGACGCCTCGAGCAGTCTCAGCTCGCACGCGTCGGCGAGCACCCACTCGGCCTCGGGGATGGCGTCGGGGTCGAGGTGGTCGAGCTTGCGCTCGAGGAGCATGACCGTGTGGTCGCTGCGAATCAGCTCGCGGGCAATGGATCTGCCGACGGCGCCGGCTCCTGCGATTGCGACTCTCATGGGTTCCCGTTCGTTCTCGAGGCGGATGTGGCCAGCGTACGACTAGTCGTCCGACGGCGGCGGGTTGCTTGCCAGGGCAATGGCCTCGGCCACCGTCCCGGACACCGCCGCGACGTAGATCTCGTCGTCGGCCTGGATGATCGTCTTCCGGTCCGGGAGGAGTCCGGTCCCGAACCGGATGATGAACGCGACGCGTGAGCGCGTCGCTTCCTCGAGCAGCGACAGCTTCTTGCCGACCCAACCGTCGTCGATCTCGAGGAGAACCACCGCGACGTTGCCGGACGGATCACGCCACTTCGTGGTCGGGTCGTCACGCAACAAGTTGTGCAGGAACCGGTCCGTGGCCCACGGAACAGTGGCCACCGTCGGGATACCGAGACGCTCGTAGACCGCGGCGCGTTTCGCGTCGTAGATCCGGGCGACGACCTTGTCCACGCCGAACGTCTCCCGCGCCACACGCGCCGCGATGATGTTCGAGTTGTCGCCCGACGAAACGGCGGCGAACGCTTCGGCTTTCTCGATGCCTGCTTTCACCAGCACATCACGGTCGAATCCCATACCGACGACCCGCACACCGTCGAACGTCGGGTCGAGCCGGAGGAACGCATTCTCGTCACGGTCGATGATCGCCACGTCGTGGCCGATCCGCTGGAGCGCGCCGGCCAGTGATGCGCCGACGCGGCCGCACCCCATCACCACTACGTACACCGCTGCTGCTCCCCTCGGATCACGACTGCCCGTCGATGCGCGTTCGCATCGGCCTGCACCAACGTATCGGGCCGCGCGTCGCGAATCGAGCGGAGGTGGCATCGAATTCGAGTTTCGATGCTCCTGGTACTCGCTTACTCGGCACGAGCGCCTAGGCTCTCACCGTGCCCAAGCTTTCGACCGCCGCGAAGCGGCTCGTGCTCGGCAGGCCGTTCCGCAGCGACAAGCTCGGTCACACGCTCCTTCCGAAGCGCATCGCACTACCCGTGTTCGCCTCCGACGCGATGTCGTCCGTTGCGTACGCGCCCGAGGAAATCTTCCTGGTGCTGTCGGTTGCCGGAATCTCGGCCTATGCCTTCACCCCGTGGATCGGCCTTGCCGTCTGCATCGTCATGGCCGTCGTCGTCGCGAGCTACCGACAGAACGTCCACGCGTACCCGTCGGGTGGCGGCGATTACGAGGTGGCCACCACCAACCTCGGGCCGAACGCCGGGCTGACCGTCGGCAGCGCGCTCCTCGTCGACTACGTGCTCACGGTGGCCGTCTCGATCTCGGCGGCCGCGTCGAACATCGGGTCCGCCGTTCCGTTCGTCGCGCAGCACAAGGTGCTGTTCGCGGTCGTCGCGATCGTGCTCATCACCGCGATCAACCTTCGCGGCATCCGTGAGTCGGGTGCGGCGTTCGCGATCCCGACCTACGCGTTCATGATCGGCATGGTCCTGATGCTGGCGTGGGGTCTGGTCCGTGTGTTCGTTCTCGGTGAGGACCTGCAGGCCGAGTCCGCGTCCTTCGAGCTGAAGGCCGAGGATTCGCATCTGTACGGGATCGCGTTCGCGTTCCTGATCGCGCGGGCGTTCTCGTCGGGTTGTGCGGCGCTGACCGGTGTCGAGGCGATCAGCAACGGCGTTCCCGCGTTCCGGAAGCCGAAATCACGCAACGCGGCGACGACGTTGCTCATGCTCGGTGTCATCGGCATCACGCTGCTGATGGGCATCATCGTTCTGGCCGAGAAGATCGGCATCAAGTACGCCCTCGACCCGCATGAGCAGCTGATCGGTGCGCCCGCGGACTACCACCAGAAGACGCTCATCGCGCAGCTCGCCGAGACCGTCTTCCAGGGCTTCCCGATCGGGTTCTTCTTCATCACCATCGTCACCGCCCTGATCCTCGTGCTCGCCGCCAACACCGCGTTCAACGGCTTCCCGGTTCTGGGATCCGTCCTCGCACAGGACCGTTACCTTCCACGGCAGCTGCACACGCGCGGTGATCGCCTCGCGTTCAGCAACGGAATCCTGTTCCTGTCCGGTGCCGCCATCGCCTTCGTCGTCGTCTTCGGCGCCGAGGTGACCAAGCTCATCCAGCTGTACATCGTCGGCGTGTTCGTGTCGTTCACGTTGAGCCAGACCGGCATGATCCGGCACTGGACGCGGTTGCTTCGCACCGAGCAGGACCCCGATGTTCGACGCCACATGTTCCGCTCCCGCATCGTCAACGGTGTCGGTCTCGCGATGACGGGCGCGGTGCTGGTGATCGTGCTGATCACCAAGTTCGCCGCGGGAGCGTGGATCGCCATCGTCGCGATGGTCGCGATCTTCGCGTTGATGCGGATGATCCGTCGCCACTACGACACGGTCGCCCGCGAGCTCGAGAACGAGGAGTGGGACGGCGTACTGCCGAGCCGCACGCACTCGATCGTGCTGGTGAGCAAGCTGCACATGCCGACGCTGCGTGCACTCGCCTATGCACGGGCCACCCGCCCGGACACGTTGGAGGCCGTGACGGTCAACGTCGACGAGGCCGACACGCGCACTCTGGTCCGCGAGTGGGAGGACAGTGACGTCACCGTCCCGCTCAAGGTCGTGGAGTCGCCGTACCGCGAGATCACGAAGCCGGTGCTCGACTACGTCAAGCGAGTACGCCGTGACTCGCCGCGTGACGTCGTCACGGTGTTCATTCCCGAGTACGTCGTCGGACACTGGTGGGAGCAGATTCTGCACAACCAGAGTGCGCTGCGACTCAAGAGCCGCCTGCTGTTCCAGCCGGGCGTGATGGTCACCAGCGTGCCGTGGCAGCTGCATTCGTCCGAGAAGGCGAAGCGCGAGTCGATCGAGAACGCGCCGGGAGCGTCCCGTCGCGGCTACGAACCCCCGAACGCGTCGTGACGGGACAGATGTCGATGACGGAGAACTGGTTCGGCCGCACGATCGAGGTCACCCTGGGACCACCCGGGCACGGCGGGTTCTGCGTCGCCCGCCACGACGGGCGCGTGATGTTCGTCCGGCACGGACTGCCGGGCGAAGTCGTCCGAGCCAAGGTCACCGAGGATCGAGGCGGATCGTTCTGCCGCGCGGACGCCGTCGAGATCGTTTCGCCGTCGCCGGACCGGATCCCGCAGGTCTGCCCCATCTCCGGACCCGGTGGTTCGGGCTGTTGCGACTACTCGCACGCCACTGTCGACGCCGGTCGGGCGATGAAGGCTGCTGTCGTCGCCGAGCAACTGCGTCGAATCGCGGGTATCGATCGCGACGTCACCGTGGAGGGTCTCCCTGGTGACGACGACGGCACCCGGTGGCGTACGCGAGTGCGGTTGGGTGTCGACGGCGCAGGCCGCGCCGGTTTTCACCGGTTCCGTAGCTCGACGCTGGTGACCGATCTCGGCTGCCCACAGGTGGTTGCGGGTGCACTCGACGGTCTCGACGCCGAACGATGGCGTCCGGGAAGCGAACTCGCCGTCGCGGTCGACGGGGACGATGTGCGCCACGTCGTCGAGGTCGCTCCTGCTGCGGTGTCACGTACAGGTCGTCGATCGCCGGGTCGTCGCGGCGCTGCGGCACGTCGGGCAGCCGCGTCGCGACCACGTCCGGAGAAAGTCGTCGAGGGAACCGGGCGTCCGCACGAGTACGTCTCGGGGCGGCAGTGGGAACTCGACGCCACCGGGTTCTGGCAGGCCCATCGGAACGCCGCACAGGTCTACAGCGACGTCGTGTCCGAGTGGGCCGACGCTGCCGCGGGCTCGGTGGCCTGGGATCTCTACGGGGGAGTCGGGGTGTTCGCGGCGAGCGTCGCCGACGCAGTCGGTCCGTCGGGCCGGGTCGCCAGTGTCGAATTCTCCCGTCGCGCAGCCGCGGACGGTGCTGCGGCACTTGCCGATTCACCGCAGATCGAATTCGTTCCCGGCCGGGTCGAACGCGTCGTCGCGTCGCTTCCGTCTCCATCCGTCGTCGTCCTCGACCCGCCGAGATCGGGCGCGGACAAGGACGTGGTGTCGGCGATCGAAGCGACGGACGCCCACCGGGTGGTCCACATCGGTTGCGACCCAGCATCGTTCGCCCGTGACACTGCGCTGTATCGAGCCGCGGGTTTCGAGTTCGCGGACATGCGGGCGTTCGACGCGTTCCCCCTCAGCCATCACGTGGAATGCATCGGATTGTTCGTTCGCTGACGAAAATCGTGGCACCCCCACGGCGACACCGGGTGTCGTAGCGTGGGCGGGTGCTGTCCAGAATGCGAACTTCGTCCCTGTCCACCCTCGCCGTAGCGGTTCTCGCCGTCGGCGCGGTGGTCTCGTGCTCGTCGTCGGAGGTCGGTGAGTCGCCCGATACGACGGGTGCGTCCGCCGAGGGTGCTTTCCCGGTGACGATCGACACCAAGTTCGGCGAGGTGACCGTCGAATCGAAGCCCCAGCGCGTCGTGGCTCTCGGCTGGGCCGACGCGGAAACCGCTCTCGCGCTCGGTGTCCAGCCCGTCGGTGCGAGCGACTGGCTTGCGTTCGGGGGAGACGGGGTCGGCCCGTGGGCCGAGGGCTTGTACGACGCGTCGCCCGAGATCATCGGCACCCAGGAGCCGTCCTACGAGGCCGTCGCCGCGCTCGAACCCGACGTCATTCTCGATACCAAGAGTTCCGGCGACCAGGACAGATACGACCGGCTGTCGCAGATCGCGCCGACCATCGCACTGCCCGAGGGTGCCGACAACTATCTGACCTCGCTCGATCAACAGGTCACCATGGTGTCGGCGGCACTGGGCGAGTCGGCGACAGGAGCCGAGCTGTTGTCCGAGGTCGAGGCGAATTTCGCCGCGGCTGTCGAGCAGAATCCGGAATTCGTCGGCAAGACGATTACCGTCGGCGCGTACAGCGGAACCGGTTACGGCGCATACGTTTCCGACAGCACGCGCATGCAGTTCATGAAGAAGCTCGGGTTCGTGTCCAATCCGACGATCGATGCGCTACCGCCGCAGGGGTTCTCGGTGCCCATCTCCGACGAGGAGCTCGGCCTGCTCGACGCGGACCTCGTCGTGATCTTTCCGATTCAGACGTCGCCGTCCGACGTCACCGACAATCCGCTGTTCCGGGCGATACCGGCAGTGCAGGACGGTCGGTCGCTGGTGTTCGACGACCCCGTCGTCGCGAAGTCGTACTCGACCAGTTCGGTGCTGTCGCTGCAGTACGCGGTGGAGCAGGTCGTTCCGCTGCTCGCCGACAGACTCCAGCAGTAGGCATCAGGGCAGGACGACGGCGAGCTGTGCGCGCTCCGGATACGCCGGAGCGAGGATTCGCTGGGCGCCGCAGGGGCAGTGCTGGTAGCTGATGCGGCCCTCGCTGGTGTCGTGTCGGCTCGTGGTGGTCCAGGTGTGGTCGTGTGTGGTCATACGCCCACTGTGCTGTAATGGTCTTATGCACATCAACCCTTACGGAACGTATGCGGTGCAATTGGGCGTCGACCTCTACAACACGCCGCCTGAATCGGCCGCCGAACTCGGACGGCGCTGCGTCGACGGAGGGCTCGTCGTCGACACCGAACCGACCGACGCCGATCTCGCCGACGCGATGCAGTTCCTCCGTGAATGGGCAACCGTCGTCGACGCGACGACCGACGAGGCACGCGCGGACATCGTCAACGGAATGCTCGCCCGCGCATCGGCCTATCCACGCCTCACCGACCACGCGGGCGACGGGTGGCACATGCATTACCGTGATCCGAACATCCCGCTCGGCGCAGTCATCAGGGCGCTCGTGAGTGTGGGTACCGCACTGCACCTGACGACGCGCGGAATGACGCGGCTGGGACGCTGTGCCGCAGAGGGCTGTTCGAACATCTTCGCCGACGTCTCGCGCACCGGACGCCAACGTTATTGCGGTACAGCGTGTTCCAACCGCGACGCGGTTCGGCGCCACCGCGCACGAGCCGCGTCGCGTGCCTGACGTCAGGTCTTGCGGTTGTAGAGACGCATCGTCAGCGGCCCGAAGATCACCAGGAAGCCGGCGCACATCACCGCGGTGACCAACAGCTTCGAGGAGTCGGGTTCGCCTGCCATCAGGGACCGAATCGACGTGACGAGGAAGCTGACCGGGTTGACCTCGACGAAAGCGCGCAGCCAGCCCGGCATCGTCTGCGGATCGACGAAGATGTTGCTGGCGAATGTCAGCGGGAACAGGATGAACATCGAGACGCCCATGACGGCGGCCTCCGTCCGGACGATCATCGCGATCATCGTCCACACCCACGAGAGGCAGAACGAGAACACCAGCAACAGCACGACCGACGCGACGACGCCCACGACTCCACCCTCGGGCCGGAAACCGATGATCAGGCCGAGAATCAACACGATGACCGACGCCAGCGAATAGCGCACGACGTCACCGAACAGGGCGCCGACGAGCGGCGACGGACGCCAGATGGGCAGCGATCGGAAGCGGTCGAAGACGCCCTTCTCGATGTCCTTGTTGATGGTGACGCCGGTGTACATGGTGATCATGACGACCGTCTGCACCAGGATGCCGGGCAGCAGAAACTGGATGTAGGCGCTCGTCGAGCCGGCCAGTGCCCCGCCGAACAGGTACGTGAACAGCAGCGTGAACATGATCGGGAACATCGTCACGTCGAACAGCTGCTCGGGAACGTGCTTGATCTTCAGCAGCGCGCGCCACCCGAACGACAGCGACGTGGACAGAGCGGACGGCCTCGCGGGTCGGGGACCCGATGCCCGAAGGACGTCGGACACCGCGTCGGTCGACGCCGCGATCTCGGTGGGGGAAGTGGTCATGACGCACGCTCCGTGGTGTCGGTGGTGTGTCCGGTCAGGGCGAGGAAGACCTCGTCGAGACTCGGTTGGCCGATGGCGAACGACGCGATGCCGATTCCCGCTTCTTCGAACGCGGGCAGAGCCGATGCGACCGACGACGTCGAGTCGAGACGCGCCGACAGAGCCGCAGGATCTGCTTCCTCGACGACCTGCTCACGCAGAATCGTGCGCAGGATCCTCGCCGCGGAGTCACGCTGCAGGGGATCGGAGACGCGTACGTGCAGCGATCCCGCGCCGACGGACGCCTTCAGTTCGCTCGTGGTGCCCTCGGCGATGACCTGTCCGCGATCGATGACCGCGATGCGGCCTGCGAGCTGGTCGGCCTCGTCGAGATACTGGGTGGTCAGCAGGACCGTCGTGCCGCCCGCGACGAGTGCGCGCACGATCTCCCACACCTGATTTCGGCTGCGGGGGTCGAGGCCGGTGGTGGGCTCGTCGAGAAAGATCAGTTCGGGGGTGACGATGATGCTCGCCGCGATGTCGATACGCCGACGCATACCGCCGGAGTAGGTCTTCACCTGTCGCCCACCGGCATCGGCGATGCCGAAGGCCGACAACAGCTCGTCCGAGCGCGAGCGGGCGGCCGGGCGAGAATAGCCGTACAGGCGTGCGAGCAGCACCAGGTTCTCGGTGCCGGTGAGGTCCTCGTCGAGCGACGCGAACTGCCCGGTGAGGGACACTTTGCTGCGCACCGCGTCGGGCTCGGCGGCGATGTCGTGACCGAGTACCCGCGCGGTGCCACCGTCGATCGGCAGCAGGGTCGCGAGCATCCGAATGGTCGTCGTCTTGCCTGCCCCGTTCGGGCCGAGCACGCCGTACACCCCGCCCGACGGGACCCGTAGGTCTATTCCATCCACGGCGACGTTGTCGCCGAAGCGTTTGATCAGGCCTGACGTCTCGATTGCCGCCTCGTGTCCCATTCGTCCAAGATTGTCCGAGTTCACGCAGTTCCGCAAATGAATTTCCCGGTCGGCCATCCATTTCGTGACATGTACCGAATGTGTTGTGCGGCGGGAAAACGCGGAGGTTTCGGTGTGAAGGCAATATGAGCACTACTCTCTTGATCAATGAACGCGATCAGAGTCGAAGCAGTTGGGACCTCGTTCCGGTGAGCAGCAACCCGAGCCAGGGTTCGCCGTATCAGGGAATACCAGGCTCAGAAGAGAACCCGTCGACACCCGAGGGCGGCGACGGCCCCGCCTGTGCCGTGCCAAGCGCGCAGCTACGCAATCTGCGCGCGGACGAGGCCGAACGTCTACGTCGACTGATGGTCGCCGTCGCCGCTGGAGATCAGCGCGCCTTCGGCGAGTTGTACGACGCCACATCGGCTCGGGTGTACGGCATGGTGCTGCGGGTTCTGCGCGACCCGGGGTACAGCGAGGAGACGACGCAGGAGGTCTTCCTGCAGATCTGGCGGTCGGCGCCGAACTACGACCCGGCCCAGGGGAGTCCGCTCGCCTGGATCATGACGCTGGCGCATCGACGTGCCGTCGACCGCGTCAGGTCCGAGCAGTCGGGAACCGATCGTGAGGCGGCGTACGGGGCGATCAGCCAGTCCTCGGAACACGACGAGGTGCTCGAGGCGGTGACGCAGCGACTCGAATCCGAGGCCGTGGTTGCGTGCCTCGACACACTGACCGATACGCAGCGCGAGTCGGTACGAATGGCTTACTACAGCGGATGGACCTACCGCGAGGTGGCCGAGCGGCTCGGAGTGGCCGTGCCCACCATCAAATCGCGAATAAGAGATGGACTGATCAAGTTGAAGACATGTCTGGGGGTGACACCCTCATGAGCGACGCATCCCGACAACGGCTGCTCGGCGCGGCGGAGGTGTACGCCCTGCACGCGGTCAGCGAGGCCGAGCACGCCGAGATCGAGAACGACCTGCGGTCCGTCGACGACACGGCGCGCGTTCAGTTCAACATCCTCGTCAGCGAGATTCAGGAAACGCTGGCTCTGGTGTCGGTGCTCGACGCCGTCGAACCCCCGGCGGAGCTGAGAACCCGTGTGCTGGACGAGATTCCGAACACTCCGCAGGCGGCGCCGACTCCGCGCGAGAAGTCGAACGTGACGAGCATGGCAGGCCATCGCGA
Source organism: Rhodococcus sp. B10 (assembly GCF_011770055.1). NCBI lineage: Bacteria > Bacillati > Actinomycetota > Actinomycetes > Mycobacteriales > Nocardiaceae > Rhodococcus > Rhodococcus sp. B10. The sequence continues at coordinate 34,080 of NZ_JAAFYV010000020.1, forward strand.
ACGTCGAAAGTCCAAGTGGCGCACCACGGTGATGGCCGCTGCGGCAGCGGTGGTCGTCGCGGTCGGCGGCGTCGTCGTGGCTACCCAGGTGCTGCAGAACGAGCCGACGCCGACGCAGGCCGAGCAGATCGTCGCGGCCCCGGATGCGCGCGAGGCCGTCGCCGAATTCCCCGGTGGCGGAACGGCAACCGTCTCGTATTCGCGCGAGTCCGATTCGGTCGTCGTGAAGCTCGACGGCGTTCCGGCTCCCGAGCCGGGCAAGGACTACCAGATGTGGTTCGTGGACGGGACCCCGCGATCGGTGGGTCTGGTGACTGCGGATCAGTTGTCCGGCGACGGAGACACCGTCATCGACGGCATGGGTGCGTCGACCAACTTCGCGTTCTCGCTCGAGCCTGCGGGTGGTTCACCGCAGCCGACCGAGGTGCTGACGATGGTGTCGCTGACGGCCTAGACCGCACGAGAGAGTTCGGCGTCGGGAATCATCTCCCGACGCCGAACTGTCCCAACGACTTGATGGCGATGTTCATCTGGGCGTACGCACCCGCGGCGAGGTTGCCCAGCACGGCCAGTTTCGTCGCGGGTGCGTCCACGGTGAGCGCGTGGAAATCGGCGACGGTCACGACGGCGACGGTCAGGTCGGTGTCGGCGCGGAAATTCAGCAGAAACGGTGTGTTCGCCAACAGAGGCATTTCTCCGAAACTCATGCCGGGGGACAGCGTCGAGATCCGCTGATGGAATCCGTCGGGTGTGTCGTAGGTGGAGCTGACTTCCCCGACGAGAACGAGGAACAGACCGGCAGCGGGGTCGCCCGCCCGCACGATGACGTCGCCCGCTGCGTAGTGCCTGGTGTCGGTCACTGCCTCGACCCGCGCGTACTGCTCCTCGGTGAGTCCGGCCAACACCGGATGTTCGACGGCCGAGATCCTCACGGGCTGCCGCGGGCCCACGCAGTATCGGTCGAGCACCAGTTCCTCGGCCCATCCGATGCCCGAGCCGATGTCTCCGAACACTCGTCCACCGGGATCCTTCGGATCGATGCTGGACGATGCATGACCCAGGACGCCTCGTGGGTCGACGAACGCCGCGTGACAACGCTTGGCGGCGAGCTGGGTGCGCAGGTCGTCGAACATGCTGCGCGCGATGTCGCTGACGTCGTCGACGCCCCGGACGTCGAGCACGAGTGCGTCGAGGTCCTCGTCCAACGTTCCGATCTCACGCACCGCGGTCTCCGCGCCCGAGAACAGCAGATCGCCGTGCAGTTCGTACACCCGCGCGCGGTGACCGAACTTCGCCAGCGCGTCCTGCTCGATGTCGCTTCTCCGTTTACGCGACGGGGCCTCGGCGACGGTGTAGCGCCCACGGACCGCCGACGCCGCGGCGCGGGGCACGTGCAGGAAGTGCAGCTCCAGCGTGCGAGAGAGCTGACGGCACGCGGCCACCCCGCGGACGCTGTTGCCGTGTCCGTCCAGGCGCGGCGAGTAGACGGCGATGCCCATCTGACCCGGCAGGACCGCAAGTACCCCGCCGCCGACCCCGCTCTTCGCGGGCAAACCGACTTTGGCGACCCAGTCGCCTGCGCCGTCGTACATTCCGCAGGTCGTCATGACGCTGAGCACTCGCTCGACAAGAACGGGGGACAGGGCGCGTTCACCCGTTCGCGGATTGACGCCGTTGTTGGCCATGGTCGCGGCCATCATCGCCAGGTCGGCGGCGGTGACGTCGATGGAACACTGACGGAAGTACAGGTCGACGGCCTCGTCCGGGTCGCCGGCGATGATGTCGAACGACCGGAGCATGTATCCGATCGCGCGGTTCCGATGACCGGTTCTCGCCTCGGACCTGTACACGGCGTCGTTGAACGTCAGTTCGCGTCCCGCGTACCGCGAATAGGCCTTTCTGATGCGTTCGAAGCGCTGCTCGGCAGTCCGACCGTGGATCAGCGATGCCGAAGTGATGGCGCCGGCGTTGATCATCGGATTTCGTGGACGTTCGGTAACGGGGTCGAGGCTGATCTCGTTGAACGGTTCGCCGGACGGCTCGATGTCGATCTTCGCGGCGACCGCGTCCTCCCCGTTGTCGGCGAGCGCGAGACCGTACGTGAACGGCTTCGAGATGGACTGAATGGTGAACGGCGCGCGCGTGTCGCCGATTTCGTAGACGTACCCGTCACTCGTGGCCAGCGCGATTCCGAAGCCGTCGGGGGACACCGCGGCCAGTTCGGGTATGTAATCGGCCACGGCGCCCGAGATTTCGTCGCGGCACGCCTCGTGGATGCGGTGCAGAATGTCGTCGACCACGGTCGTCATGAGGCAACCCTATGCTGCAGCTACGGGATTCGATGTGACCACGGACGCGCCATCCGTGGTTGGGCGCACCGAGCAGACCACAGTATTGTCGATTGGAACGTGTTGTCGAGGGCTTCGCTCGCGACAGGCTACGTAGACTGTGCTGATCGTGACTCGCAAGAGTCCGGCCGAAGGGAGCGATCTCGGTGGGTGTCCTAGCTCGTGTTCAGACGCCCGAGGACCTGCGCCGTCTGGCCCCGTCCGAGGTTGCCGACCTGGCCGGCGAAATTCGCGATTTCCTCGTCGAGAAGGTGTCCGCCACAGGAGGCCATCTCGGCCCGAACCTCGGCGTCGTCGAACTGACACTAGCCGTGCACCGCACCTTCGATTCGCCGAACGACCCGATCATCTTCGACACCGGTCATCAGGCGTATGTCCACAAGATGATCACCGGTCGCGCGGGAGCGTTCGACTCCCTGCGCAAACAGGGCGGGCTGTCCGGCTACCCGGCTCGTTCGGAGAGCGAGCACGACTGGGTCGAGTCCTCGCACGCGTCGGCATCGTTGTCGTACGCCGACGGTCTCGCCAAGGCGTTCCAGTTGACCGGGCAGAACGATCGTCACGTCGTCGCCGTCGTCGGCGACGGCGCACTCACCGGCGGAATGTGCTGGGAGGCACTGAACAACATCGCAGCGGGCAAGGATCGCTCGCTCGTCATCGTCGTCAACGACAACGGCCGCTCCTACGCGCCCACGATCGGCGGGCTCGCCGAGCACCTCGCGGCCCTCCGACTCCAGCCCGGCTACGAGAAAGTCCTCGACAACGGTCGACGGATCGTGCGCAGGATTCCGTTGGTCGGAAAGACGGCGTACGCGATGCTGCACGGCATGAAAGCCGGTGTGAAGGACGCGATCAGCCCTCAGGTCATGTTCACCGACCTCGGGATCAAGTATCTCGGGCCGGTCGACGGTCACGACGAGCCTGCACTCGAGGCCGCACTGCGACGAGCCAAGGCGTACGGCGGGCCCGTCATCGTGCACGCTGTCACCCGCAAGGGGATGGGCTACGCGCACGCCGAGAATCACGTTGCCGACCAGATGCACGCCACCGGCGTCATCGACCCGCTCACAGGTCTCGCGCGGTCGAAAGCAGGGCCGGACTGGACGTCGGTGTTCTCACAGGAACTCATCGATCGGGCCGCGGTGCGCGAGGACGTCGTGGCCATCACCGCGGCGATGGCAGGCCCGACGGGACTTGCCGCCTTCGGAGAGGCCTATCCCGACCGTTTGTTCGACGTCGGCATCGCGGAGCAGCATGCCGTCACCTCGGCGGCGGGTCTCGCGCTCGGTGGACTGCATCCGGTCGTCGCGGTCTATTCGACGTTCCTCAACCGTGCCTTCGACCAGCTGCTCATGGACGTGGCGCTGCTGAAGCTTCCGGTGACACTCGTGCTCGACCGTGCGGGTGTCACCGGTGCGGACGGGGCGAGCCACAACGGTATGTGGGACATGTCGCTCCTCGGTATCGTGCCCGGCATGCGCGTCGCGGCGCCCCGTGACGGCGCCACGTTGCGGGAGGAACTCGGCGAAGCCCTTGCGATCGACGACGGTCCGACCGCTCTGCGATTCCCGAAAGGTTCGGTCACCGAGGACGTTCCGGCGATTCGCCGGCTGGACGGCGTGGTCGACGTGCTCGCCGAGCCGGAAACGGACGACCGTGACGTTCTGATCGTTGCGGTCGGAGCGTTCGCCGGCTTGGCGCTCGACGCAGCGAAGAAGCTGACGGCACAGGGACTTTCGGTTGCCGTCGTCGATCCGCGCTGGGTGCTTCCGGTCCCGGACTCGCTGACGGCGCTCGCCGCCGATTACCGCCTCGTCGTCACGCTCGAGGACTCGGGTGTGCACGGCGGTGTCGGATCGAGCGTATCCGCAGCTATCCGAGCCGCAGGAGTCGACACGGTCTGCCGCGACATCGGTGTGCCGCAACGCTTTCTGGATCACGCCTCTCGCGAGCAGATTCACCGCGAACTGGGTCTCACGTCCGAGGACGTCGCTCAGAACATCGTCGACTGGGCCAAGACGGTCTGATCACCCGAGCGTCGCGTCGAGCCAGTCGAACATGCGTTGATCGGTCAGTAGTCGGGCCATCGGCTGGCAGTGATAGTTGGCGCCCTCGGCCGCGGTGAAGTCGCACAGATGCACCGGGGCGACGACGGCGTCGGCCAGTTGCTTCGGCTGGCCCGGCCAGAACTGTTCGTCCTCGGGGTTCGCCACGAACAATGGGGTGTCGATCTTGCCGAGCAGACCGTTCATGGTGTACCTGCGTACTTCCATCACGGTGTCGAAGTAGCCGTCGCGCAGGTACGGTCTGGCGCGGAAATTCCATTCGCGTGCAGTCTCTTTCGAGACTTTCATTCCCATCGCCATGTCGCGGTCGAATGCCGAGCGGTTACCGTCGTCGAGCATGCGGATCATGTTCTTCGGGAAGTGATCCGTCCACGAGGTGGCGACGTCGACGACGCCCGGATCGAGTATCGCTGCCGCGAAACGGTGTTCGAACGCGAGCGCCCGCGGTACCCAGAACCCTCCCTGGCTCAGCCCGTACAGCGCCAGCTTGTCCGCGTCGACGTCGGGACGGCCGACGAGGGCGTCGACGACCGGCGTCACGACGGCTTCCCAGTCGGGTCGGAACCCGATGCCGCGTTCGAACAGCATCGACTGTTGTCCGGGTCCGTCGAACACGAGCACGTTGTACCCGCGCGCCAGCGCGCCCGCCGCCCCCGACGACCACAGCGCACTCATCGACCCGTCGCTGCCGTTGACCATGACGAACGTCTTCCGGCGACCGTCACCCGGTGCGTGGAAGAAATAGCCGGGCATGTGCCCGTCCTCGTACGGAATCTCGATGCGGTCCACCGAGTACGACGTCGTGTCCACGAAACGATCCCACGCCGAGCGATGCTGCCGGAACGTCGGCAGCAACTGGTCGTCGCTGCCCAGTCCCGCGATCGAATTGACTGCGACGGCGAAATACGTCGACGCGCGCAGATACGCCTGTGCCGCGCTGACGTCGTGGCCGGACTCGGCCGAACGGTCGGCGAGAGCCTTCACACGCGTTCCGAGTGCGACCCAGGCGTCGAACCAGGCGTCGTGGTCGTTGTCGCGGACGTGCGCGATCGCGGACATGACCTCACCGGCGTCGGTCGCACCGAACGCGGCTGCGCCGAGCGCGATGCGGACTTCGAAGTCGAAATCGTCGTTGCGGTAGAACCCGGCGGTGAACGCCTGATGGGGATGCGTCAGGAACGATGGTGTGCGGGGCATGGTGTCACGATGCCTGTCGGCGGGTGCGGCATCGGCGCACACTCCGAAAAATCACCCTCCGAAATCACCCCGCGCCGGTGTCCATTCGGACACCCGGACATCCTCGACGAGGTGCGCGCGCGCGAACGGATCGTGGGCGAACAAGCGTCTGACGGCGTCGGCGTCGTCGGCCTGCACGATGAATGTCGCTCCGGCGTGGTCAGCCGTCGGCCCGGACGATCGAACGACCTTGCGGCGAACGAGTTCGGTCAGCCACGCGCGATGATCGGTGCGGTGGTCGTCGCGGCCGGCGGACGATTCGTCGGTGTACGAGTACTCGACGACGAACATTCCCATGACATCTCACTCCCTTCGGAGTGCTTCTCGATTCACTACAGGACCATGTCCTCGAGTTCCATACCCTTCGTCTCGCGAATCTTGAACCTGACGAAGAAGAACGACAGGAGCGCGAAGAACGCGAAGAAGGAATAGATGAAACCGAGGCCGATGGATTGCGACAGCGGTGGAAACGCAAGTGTGATGGCGAAATTCGCGATCCAGTTCGCTGCGGTACTGAGGCCGAGGGCCACAGCACGAATGTTGTTGGGGAACATCTCTCCGAGCATCACCCACATGATCGGACCCCACGTGGCGGCGAAGAAGATGACGAACAAGTTGGCGCCGGCCAACGCGACGACGCCCCACGGTTCCGGGAGGGTCAGATCGTCGCCGGATCCCACCGCCTGAGAGAACGACACCGCCGCGAGTACCAGCCCGACGAACATTCCGATCGACCCGATCGACAGAAGCTTCTTGCGACCGACCCTATCGACGAACAGAATGGCGACGAACGTCATGCTGACGTTGATGATCGACGTGATCACCGACGTGACGAACGACTGATTCTCGCTGAAGCCGACCGACTTCCACAGCGTCGTCGAGTAGTAGAAGATCGCGTTGATGCCGACGAACTGTTGAAGGATCGCCATCGCGATTCCCACCCAGACGATCGGCTGCAATCCGAATTTCGGTCCTCGGATGTCGCGGAACGACGACCGGGATTCCTTCCGCAACGTCAGCCGAATTTCCTGAACTCGCTCACCGGGATTCAGCTCGCCGGACACTTCGCCGAGAATGCGCGCGGCCTCCTCGTCGAGATGCTTGCCGACGAGGTATCGAGGCGATTCGGGGATGAGCGTCGCAAGAAAGCCGTAGACGAGTGCCGGTACGACGCCGACGAGGAACATCCACCGCCATGCTTCGAGGCCGAACCACAGATCGTTCGACGGCCCACCCGCGGCGTTCTGCAGGACGGCGTCGGACAGCAGGGCTGCGAAGATGCCGACGGTGATCGCCAACTGCTGCAGCGACGCCAACCCGCCACGGAATCGAGCAGGGGCGATCTCGGAAATGTACGCCGGGGCGATCACCGACGCGATACCGATTCCGAGACCGCCGAGCACGCGCCACAGCATGAGATCGGGCACGCTGAAGGCGAATCCGGACCCGAGCGACGAAATGGTGAACAGAGCAGACCCCAGCAGCATGACGCGTTTGCGGCCCCAGCTGTCGGCGAGTCTGCCCGCGAACCACGCGCCGACCGCACACCCGAGCAGCGCGATCGCGACCGCGAATCCGGTGACGAACGACGACAGGGCGAAGTTCTCCTGAATGGAATCGACGGCTCCGTTGACCACCGAGGAATCGAAGCCGAACAGGAAGCCGCCGACTGCGGCCGCGACGGTGACCCCGATGACCTTCGCAGTGTGACGTTCTGCAGATTGCGTCATGGCGAGTCCTGCTTTCGCGGTCGGGACCAGCAGCGGCGATGGTCTGAACGTCATCATGGACCCGACCCGAGCACGGCGTGTGCGAAATCGTGCGATTCTCGTTCGAACAGTTACCGGGCCTGTTGCGTCCCGAGCCACTCGTCGAACGTCTGGGTTCCGTGGTCCGCGTCCGCGCCCGTCAGCAGGGTGCCGTCGCGCATCGCTTTGCCGTAAGCGCCCGGTATCGGGAGTTCGACGATCCGGCCGCCGAGGTGTGCCTGCGTTCCCTCGATCGAGGCGGCGTAGTCGCGCACCATCCTGGACATCAGTTCCGTGTGAGGGCCGCCGAGATCCTTCACACGCCCTTCCGGCGTGCCCTCGGCCAGTTGGACGAGGCGTGCAGCGACCTCTCGCGCCGCGATGGGCTGCGACCGCATCTTCGGCACGACGATGATCGGACCGATCTTGATCTGTCCGTAGATCTGCGACGCGAACTCGTGGAATTGAGTCGCACGCAGAATCGTCCACGGCACGTCACCGCTCGTGACTTCTTTCTCCTGGGCGACCTTGCCTGCGTAGTACATGTGCGGCGCGTCGTCGATGCCCACGATGGACAGGGCGACGTGATGCCGCACCCCCGCGGTTTTCTCCGCCGCGAGAAGAGTGCGCGTCACCGTCGTGAAGAACGCCGTGGAGTCCTTCGCCGACATCGTCTGGGTGGACGAGACGTCGATCAGTACGTCGACGCCGTCCAACGCGCCGGCCAGTCCTGTTCCGGTGGTGAGGTCCACTCCCGACGAGCGCGAAAGAACCACGACGTCGTGTCCGTTCTCCTTCGCCACTCGGACGACGTGACGGCCCACGACGCCGGTGCCCCCTGCAACTGCGATTCTCATGTTCTGTGTCATACCACCTCGGACGAGACAGTCCGGGCGAATGTGACAGGGTGCCGCTGCGCGACCCGTGCGCGGATAGTTGGCCTGGAGGCCAACCATCCGCGCACGGGCGGCTACGCCGCAGCTACACGCTGGCGACGCCCGGAGCCAGGAAACGCTTGCCGGTCACCGCTTCCGACGTTCCGGTGCGGTCGAGGTACGGCGTGATGCCGCCGTTCCAGAATCCGAATCCACCACCGAGGAGCAGGCAGAGATCGATGTCCTCGGGTGCTGCGACGACGCCCTCGTCGAGCATGATGCGGATCTCGTCGGCGAAGGCCCGACGCGTCCGGTCGAGCACCTCTTCAGCGGTAGAGGGCGTGTCACCCTGCGGCCACAGCGCGGCGACCTCGGGGTCGACGACCTGGCCTTCCGGTCCCCAGGTCCACACGCCGGGCTTCTTGGCGTCGACGAGAGCGCGGAAACCTGCGGAGTCCTTGAACCGATCCGGGTACGCCTCGCCGAGCGTCTCGGCGGTGTGCAACGCCACGGCAGGTCCGACGAGGCCGAGCAGCGTCAGCGGGCTCATCGGCATGCCGAGTTCACCGACGGCACCGTCGGCGACCTCGAACGGGGTGCCTTCGTCGATGGCGGCGATGATCTCGCCCGACGCACGCGTCACGAGTCGGTTGAACACGAAGCCAGGAAGGTCGGCGGACAGTACCGCGGACTTCTTGAGCGTCTTGGCCGTCGCGAACGCCGTTGCGAGCGTGGCATCGTCGGTCTTCTCGCCCTTGACGACCTCCAGAAGCGGAAGCACGGCAACGGGATTGAAGAAGTGGAAGCCGACGACGCGTTCGGGGTGCGACAGGTCGGCAGCCATCTTCGTGATCGACAGCGACGACGTGTTGGTCGCGAGAATCGTTTCCGGAGAGACGAACTCCTCGACCTCGGCGAAGACCTTCTTCTTCACGTCGAGGTTCTCGAACACGGCCTCGATGACGAAATCGGTGTTCGCGAACGCAGCCTTGTCGATGGATCCGGACACCAACGCCTTCAGGCGGTTCGCGGCGTCGGGGGACAGGCGCTTCTTGCCGAGAAGCTTGTCGATCTCGTCGTGGACGTAGCCGACGCCCTTGTCGATGCGCTCCTGATCGATGTCGGTGAGGATGACCGGCACCTTCAGCTGGCGTACGAACAGCAGAGCCAGCTGGCTGGCCATCAAGCCCGCTCCGACGATGCCGACGCCGGAGATCTTGCGCGCCAACGACTTGTCTGGTGCGCCCGCCGGACGCTTCGCGCGCTTCTGCACCAGGTCGAACGCGTACAGGCCTGCGCGCAACTCGTCCTTGACGAGAAGCGTCGACAACGCTTCGTCCTCGGCGGCGAATGCCGTGTCGAGCGACGCCGAGTCGGTGATGTCCGTCGATTTGGCGAGCTCGATGAGCTCGACGGCAGCGACCGGTCCCGGTGCGAAGTTGCCGGTCTTGCCTGCGACGATTCCCTTGGCTCGGGCGACGGCGTCGTCCCATGCCTGGCCGCGATCGATGTCCGGGCGTGCCGGGGTGATCTCGCCCTTGACGACCTGTGCGGCCCATGCGAGGGACTGCTCGATGAAGTCGGCCCCACCGAGCACGACGTCGGCGATGCCGAGGTCCAGTGCCTGCTGCGGCTTGAGGGTGCGGTTCTGGTTGAGCGAGTTCTCGATGATCACCGTGACCGCGTTCGATGCACCGATGATGTTGGGCAGCAACTGAGTTCCGCCCCAGCCGGGAACGAGGCCGAGGAAGGCCTCCGGAAGGCCCAGTGCCGCAGCGTTGTCGGCGACCGTGCGGTAGTGCGAGTGCAGACCGACCTCGAGGCCGCCACCCAATGCTGCGCCGTTGATGAACGCGAACGTCGGAATCTCGGACTCGCGCAGGCGTCGGAACACCTTGTGGCCGAGCTGCCCGATCTGCAGCGCCTCATCCTTGGTCTCGATGTTCGGTACGCCGTTGAGATCCGCGCCGACGGCGAAGATGAACGGCTTGCCGGTGACCGCGATGGCAACCGGGTTTGCCGCGAACGCCTCGTCGAGGGCCGCATCGAGCTGCGTCAGTCCGCCGGGACCGAACGTCGACGGCTTGGTGTGGTCGTAGCCGTTGTCCAACGTCACCAGTGCGATCGGGCCGTCGAGACCAGGGACGGCAACGAGCTTGGTGAACGCGTTCGTGACTACCTCGTCCGTGAACGCCGTGGTGATGTCGCTCATTTGGAAGCTCCTGAGTAATCGGCGTGGTTCGGGTTCTCCCAGATGACGGTTCCGCCCATGCCGAGACCGATGCACATGGTCGTCAGGCCGTAGCGGACCTCCGGCTGCTGCGCGAACTGACGGCTCAGCTGCGTCATCAGTCGCACGCCCGACGAGGCGAGTGGGTGACCGCACGCGATCGCGCCACCCCACTTGTTGACGCGGGGGTCGTCGTCGGCGATGCCGTAGTGCTCGAGGAACGCCAGAACCTGGACGGCGAACGCCTCGTTGATCTCGAACAGGCCGATGTCGTCGATGCCGAGGCCCGTCCGTGCGAGCACCTTCTCGGTGGCCGGGACCGGACCGATGCCCATCACAGCAGGATCGACGCCTGCGAAGGAGAAGCCGACCATCCGCATGCCGACGTTCAGGCCCAACTCGTGGGCCGTGTCCTCGCCTGCCAGGATCGCGGCGGTGGCCCCGTCGTTCAGGCCTGCGGCGTTGCCGGCGGTGACGCGCCCCGCGGGACGGAACGGCGTCTTCAGCTTCGCGAGATCCTCCACGGTGGTGCCGGGGCGAGGCGGCTCGTCCTCGGTCGCCAGGCCCCAGCCTGCGGCGGACTTGGTCGCGACGGGTACGAGCGTGTCGGCGATGAAGCCGGCCTTCTTCGCGGCGTCGTACTTCTCCTGGCTCGCGGCGGCGTAGGCGTCGGTGCGATCCTTGGTGATCGACGGGAAGCGATCGTGCAAGTTCTCGGCCGTGTTGCCCATGACGAGGGCGCTCGGATCGACGAGCTTGTCGGCGAGGAAGCGCGGGTTCGGGTCGACGCCCTCGCCCATCGGGTGCCGTCCCATGTGCTCGACTCCGCCGGCGATGACGACGTCGTACTGGCCGAAGCCGATGCCCGAGCCGGTCGTGGTGACCGACGTCATCGCGCCGGCGCACATGCGGTCGATCGCGAATCCGGGGACGCTGCGGGGGAGTCCGGCGAGAAGTGCCGAGGTACGACCGATGGTCAGTCCCTGATCGCCGGTCTGGGTGGTCGCAGCGATGGCGACCTCGTCGATCCGCTCGGGCGGCAGATTCGGATTCTTGCGGAGCAGCTCGCGGATGGCCTTGACGACGAGGTCGTCGGCGCGGGTGTCGGCGTAGATGCCCTTGGGGCCTGCTTTGCCGAACGGGGTGCGGATGCCGTCGACGAACACGACATTCCGCTGTGAGTTGGACGCGGGTACAGACACGCTTCGATCCTCCCGACTGATGCGGACGTTCTTGCCCGGCCGACGCCGGGCTGCCCCCACTGTAGCCGGTATTACCGGTCGGTAACTTGAGGAGGGGTCAGTGCCTCGACGAGGACCGGAACGACCAGCTCACGCTGCCACGGCCGGGCGCCTGCTACCGTGAGCCTCGACTCGAACGACGCGGCGTCGTCCGACGGTTGCCAGTCCCAGACCAGACGGCGCAACTGATCCGGCATCAGAAGGTTCTCGACGGGCACCGACACGTTCTCGCTCAACTCCGACATCGCAGCACGCACAGCGGAGAGGCGGTCGGCCGCGTCGGGGTCCTTGCGGGCCCACCGACTCGGCGGCGGCGGACCGTCGAACGGAAGCGTCTTGGGTGGCAGGTCACGCGCGTCCAGAGAGCGCGCACGCTCGAGCGCGCTCAACCACAGGCGCGTCGACCTGCGTTGACGCGGACCGCCGAACACCGGAAGGGCGCGTAGTTCGCTCTCGGTCTTGGGGTCTGCGGTCGCCGCGGCGATGATCGCGGAGTCCGGAAGGACGCGGCCGGCCGCGAGGTCGCGACGGTGCGCGACCCCGTCGCGTGTCTGCCACAGCTCACGCACCGCGGCGAGCACGCGGGGTGACTTCACGGAGTGGATGCCCGACGTCTTGCGCCACCGATCGCCCTTCGGCTTGGGCGGTCCGAGAGTAAGGATGTGCTCGAATTCCTGACGTGCCCATTCGGTCTTGCCCTGGCTTTCCAGTTCCGCAGCCATCGCATCGCGTAGTTCGACGAGGACCTCGACGTCGAGAGCGGCGTAATTCAGCCACGTCTCGGGCAGTGGACGCGTCGACCAGTCGGCTGCGCCGTGGCCCTTCTGCAACGACAGACCGAGCATCCGCTCGACGATGGCACCGAGCCCGACGCGTTCGAATCCCGCGAGACGGCCCGCGAGCTCGGTGTCGTAGAGAGAGGCAGGCACGAGGCCGAGTTCGGCGAGGCCCGGTAGGTCCTGATCGGCCGAATGCAACACCCATTCGAGCGGGTTGACGACCTCGGCGAGAGGAGCGAGCGCGTCGGCGACCGGGATCGGATCGAGCAGCACCGTCCCCGCACCACGCCGTCGGAACTGAAGCAGGTAGGCGCGTTGGGAGTAGCGAAATCCCGACGCGCGTTCCGCGTCGACGGCCAGTGGTCCGTCGCCGCCCGCGAGCAGTTCGGCAGCGGCGCGTACACCGTCGGCCGTCGTGACGACGTCGGGCACACCGTCGGCCGGGGCGAGCAGAGGTACCGGGTTCGGTGTGTCCGAGGAGTCGTCGGAACTGGTCACTGACATGAGAGGAGACTCTAGGCCCTCACGAGTGACCTGCGTACCGCGCTACGTGCGGCTCGCGTCCCGTCCCTTCAGCTCGGTGATGCCTGCCGGCGGCAATCCGGCGGCGTACGCCAGCACTTCGCAGAACGCTTCGACGTGCGATGCCAACTCGATCGACGTCGCCGTCCACGACGCGCGCAGCTCGAGCTGGTGAGCCTTCGGTGGGCCGGCGATGTCGCCGTAGCGCACCGAGCTGGTGGACGTCACCGTGCCCCCGAGCGCGGTCAGCGGCTCCGATCGACTCTCGAGCGCGTCGACGAGCCAGCTCCATCCGACCTCGGGGAGAAGGGGGTCCGACGCGAGCGATTCGTCGACGTCGGCCTGGATGTAGGCCACGAGACGCATCGTGCCGTTCCAGGCTTCGTCCCCGTCGGGGTCGTACAGCAGGATCAATCGGCCGAATGCGTCGCCGTCGAACTGCTCGTCGGTGTTCTCGCGCGCCTGCTGTTGCACCTCGGCGCCCACTGCATAGCTGTAGGGGGCAAGACGCTGCGGAGGCCGGATCGGCCCGATCTCGATCGCCGGGTGCACGACGGCCCGGTGCATCGCCTCGATCGCCGATCGAAACGGCGCAGGCTCGGCAGAGGGTCCGGGTTTGGTCACGACTCCGGACGTTAGACTTCTCACGTATTTCGGCGTCGGAGGCGCGCCGATTCGGAACAAATGTCGCTTCTGGTTCGTTCGCGTGACCCGAAACCGTGGCGTACCTGCATGAAGGAAGTGTCGCCGCCGCGTGGCAGCATGGACGGCGATGAACAACGACACGCCTTCGACCCGTCGCCAGCTGCCCGACGCCCCTCTTCTGGCGGCCGCCGCCGGAAGGAAGGCGTCGCGACGACCTGTCTGGTTCATGCGACAAGCAGGACGTTCGCTTCCCGAGTACCGGAAGATTCGTGCCGGTATCGGAATGCTCGACTCGTGCTTCGATCCGGCGCTCGTCGCCGAGATCACGATGCAGCCGGTGCGTCGCCACGACGTCGATGCGGCAATTCTGTTCTCCGACATCGTCGTTCCGCTCAAGGCTGCGGGTATCGATCTCGACATCGTCGCCGGCACCGGCCCGGTCGTCGCGAATCCGGTGCGTTCGGCGGCGGACGTCGCCGCGCTGCCCACGCTGCACAGCGAGCAGGTCGAGCCGGTGGCGAAGGCAGTGACGTTGCTGACCGAGGAGCTCGGGCAGACCGCCCTCATCGGGTTCGCCGGCGCGCCGTTCACACTGGCGTCGTACCTCGTCGAGGGTGGTCCGAGCCGCAACCACGAGAAGACCAAGGCGCTGATGCGTTCGGATTCCGCGACGTGGCATGCACTCCTCGACACCCTCGCGGACACCACGATCACGTTCCTGCAGGCTCAGATCGACGCGGGCATCGATGCCCTGCAGCTGTTCGACTCCTGGGCCGGCGCACTGTCGCTGGCCGACTACCGCGAATTCGTGCTTCCGCACTCGACCAAGGTGTTCGACGCCGTCAGCGCGGCAGGCATTCCCAAGATCCACTTCGGCGTCGGCACCGGTGAACTACTGGGCGCGATGGGCGAGGCAGGTGCGGACGTCGTCGGCGTCGACTGGCGCATCCCGCTCGACGACGCCGTCCGACGCGTCGGCCCCGGAAAAGCGTTGCAGGGCAACCTCGATCCCGCGGTGCTGTTCGCAGGCTGGGACGCCGTGGAATCCGAGGTGCGACGCATCGCCGGCGAGGCGGATCGTGCCGTGGCGGCCGGCGCCACCGGGCACGTGTTCAACCTCGGGCACGGCGTGCTGCCGGACACCGACCCGGACGTGCTGACTCGCGTCGTGGAGCTGGTGCATTCGCTGTGACCGTGCGGCGGGTAGCGGTCGTCGGCGGCGGTATCACCGGCCTCACCGCGGCGTATCGGCTGCGTTCGACACTCGGTCCGGACGCCGTCGTCACGGTCGTCGAAGGGTCGGATCGGCTCGGTGGCACGCTGCGGACGGTGCACCTCGAAGACGGCCCTCTCGACGTCGGTGCCGAGGCGTTCATCGGTCGTCGACCCGAGATTTCCGCCCTGATGGAGGAGCTGGGTCTCGCGAGCCAGCTCGTGCATCCCGCAGGCAAGCGGCCACTGATCTACTCGCAGAATGCGCTGCATCCGCTGCCCGGCGGCACGCTGATGGGCATTCCGGCGTCCGCGTCGTCGGTCGTGGGACTCGTCGACGACGCGACCGTGCGCGCCATCGAGGCAGAGCCCGAAACCCCGCTGCAGTGGAATCGAAACACGGACGTCAGTGTCGCCGAGCTGGTGGGCGGACGGTTCGGTGAGCAGGTGCTGCACCGGTCGGTCGATCCGCTGATCGGCGGTGTGTACTCGGGCCTGTCCGCGTCGATCGGTGTGCGCGCAGCGCTCCCGACTCTGGCTGCCGCACTGGACGATTCGGCGACGAGTCTCACCGCGGCGGTTGCCGCAGCAATTCCGCCGCCGAGCGCAGGGCCGGTCTTCGGTGCACTGCGTGACGGCTACGGCGTCCTGATCGACGCGCTCGTCGCTGCCGCGGACGCGCGCATCGTCCTCGGAACCGCGGTCACGTCTCTCCGTCGCACGTCCGGCGGTTGGGTTATCGACCCGATCGGCGAGGTCGACGCCGTCGTTCTCGCAGTTCCGGCGCCCGCGCTCGCAACCATTCTCTCCGCTGCCGTGCCCGAGGCGTCGGCAGCCGCGGCCGACATCGAACTCGCATCGGCCGCGGTCGTCGCGATGGCACTTCCGTCGGACGCCGAACTACCCGACAACTCGGGTGTACTCGTGGCGACGGACGCAGGTCTCGAGACCAAGGCGTTCACGCTGTCGAGTCGCAAATGGGGGCACCTCGCCGACCGGTCGGTCTCGCTGGTTCGTGCGTCGTTGGGTCGATTCGGTGACACCAGGGCGCTCGACTGGACGGATGACACGCTGACCGATGTTGCGCGTCAGGATCTACGGCGCGTGACCGGCATCGAGATCGACCCGTCGTCGAGCGTCGTCCAGCGATGGCGCGGGGGACTGCCGCAGTACGCGCCGGGGCATCTCGATCGCGTCGCCGCGATCTTCTCGGCTGTCGAGGACGTCGACGGGGTGGCCGTTGCAGGCGCGTGGAGCAACGGCGTCGGTGTGCCCGCGTGTGTCGCGTCCGCCACCAGGGCGGCCGCGGCCATATGCGAAGTGGCACGATAGAGCTCATGGCACGCCTCGACTATCAAGCGCTCAACTCGACTCTTCGCTATTCGATGTTCTCGGTGTACAAGGTCACGCCAGGAGTCCTGGGTGAGGACCGCGAGGACGCCGCGAAAGAGGCGCGATCGTTCTTCGAGAACCGCGGCGAGGACGTCGTCGTCCGCGGCATCTACGACATCGCGGGCATGCGGGCCGACTCCGACTTCATGGTCTGGACGCACGCAGAGCGTATCGAGGACCTGCAGGCGACGTACTCGGACTTCCGTCGCACCACGGCGTTGGGTCGCGCGAGCACGCCGGTGTGGAGCAACTCGTCGCTGCACCGGCCTGCCGAATTCAACAAGAGCCACGTGCCGTCGTTCATCGCGGGCGAGGAGCCGGGCGCGTACATCTGCGTGTACCCGTTCGTCCGGTCCATCGATTGGTACCTGCTGCCCGACGAGGAACGCAGGACCATGCTCGCCGATCACGGCAAGGCTGCACGCGGCTATGCGGACGTCCGCGCCAACACCGTGCCCGCGTTCGCGCTCGGTGATTACGAGTGGATCCTGGCCTTCGAAGCGCCACAGCTCGACCGCATCGTCGATTTGATGCGCGACCTGCGTGCCACCGAAGCGCGGCGGCACGTGCGCGAGGAAACGCCGTTCTTCACCGGACCTCGTGTCGACATCGAGACCCTCGTGGCCTCGCTGCCGTGACGGAGCGCGAGATCCAGGCGGTCATTTTCGACTTCTCCGGAACGCTGTTCCGACTCGACGAGGACGATTCCTGGTTCGACGGGGTGACGCGTGCCGACGGGTCGCCCCTCGACGGGCATCACGTCGCCGAGCTGATGCGCCGGATGACTGCCCCCGTCGGCGAGGTCGTGGAGTTCGACGACGTGTCGCGGCATGCCTGGCAGAACCGCGATCTCGATCCGGCGCTGCACCGTCAGGCGTACCTGCACGTATTGCGCGAGTCGGGTGTCACCGAGGCCTCGCAGGCGGAGTCCGTCTACGGACGCGTCATTGATCCCTCCTGCTGGACGCCGTATCCCGACACCGCCGACGTGCTCGAATCGCTTGCGAGTCGGTCTGTTCCCGTCGCGGTGCTCAGCAACATCGCGTTCGACATCCGGCCCGCGTTCGAGGCGCTGGGGATCGACAAGTACGTGACGGAATTCGTCCTCAGCTACGAGGTCGGCGTCGTCAAACCTCGGCCGGAAATCTTCCAGCACGCGACGCAGGCGCTCGGCGTCGATCCGGCTCGGACGTTGATGGTCGGCGACAGCGTGGAAGCCGACGGCGCTGCGACGGCCATCGGATGTTCGTTCGCGCTGGTCGAGCCGCGTCCGACGGCCGAACGTCCCACCGCGCTGCGCGACGCGCTTGCTCGATACGGACTCTGACCCCGAGGTGAGCGTCGAGGGTGCCGCGCAGCACATGGCCCACTGGGGCATGTTCCGTGCCTCGGCGACCGACGGGGAGATCACCGAGGTCCACCCGGACCGGAACGATGCCAGTCCGTCGCCGGTACTGGGGAATATTCCAGGTTCGGTGCGTCACCGCTCGCGTATCGCCGGGCCCGCGGTGCGGCGCGGATGGCTGGAGAACGGCCCTGGCCCGTGCGATCGTCGGGGCAACGACGAGTTCGTCGCTGTGTCCTGGGACGAACTCACCGATCTGCTCGCGACCGAGCTCCGGCGCGTCGTCGACACATTCGGGAACGGGGCGATCTACGGCGGCTCCTACGGATGGGCCAGCGCGGGCCGATTCCATCACGCGCAGAGCCAGGTTCACCGCTTCTTGAACTGTCTCGGCGGCTATACGCGTTCGGTCGACAGCTACTCGACCGGCGCGACGAGCGTGATCATGCCGCACGTCGTCGGCGCGCACTGGAAGATGTTCTCGCGCTCCACATCCTGGGACGTCATCGCCGAGAACACCGAGTTGCTGGTCGCGTTCGGCGGCGTCCCGTTGAAGAACACCTCCATCAACCACGGCGGCACGTCGAATCACCCGACCCAGGATGCGTTGACCGCGCTGCGTGCTCGTGGCGGCAAGATCGTCACGATCAGCCCGCTCCGTGACGACATGACCGGCGCCGCAACGTGGTTGGCTCCCATTCCCGGCAGCGACGTCGCCGTCATGCTGGGTCTCGCCCACGTGCTGGCGACCGAGAATCTGCACGACACAGCGTTTCTCGACACGTACTGCACCGGCTACGACAGGTTCGAGCGATATCTGCTGGGGCACAGCGACGGTATACCGAAATCCGCTGCCTGGGCATCGGGCATCTCGGGTCTTGCCGAGCAGACCATCGTGGATCTCGCGCGCGAGATGGCGTCGCATCGAACCTTGGTGACGGTCACGTGGTCGCTACAGCGCGTCAAGAGCGGTGAGCAGGCGCCGTGGATGGGGCTGACGCTGGCGTCGATGCTCGGCCAGATCGGTATTCCCGGAGGGGGATTCGGCCACGGGTACGGATCGATGAACGAACCAGGACTCGCCCCGGTACCGTATCCGCTGCCGACGCTGCCGCAAGGGCTCAACCCGGTGTCGACGTTCGTTCCCGTCGCGGCGGTCTCGGACATGCTGCTGCACCCAGGCGACGAATTTCGTTACAACGGCCGACGTCTGACCTATCCGGATATCAAGCTCGTCCACTGGGCAGGCGGCAATCCGTTCCATCACCACCAAGACATCGGACGGCTTCGGCGTGCGCTGGCACGTCCGGACACGATCGTCGTGCACGATCCGTACTGGACGCCGATGGCGAAACACGCCGACATCGTCGTCCCGTCGACGACGTCACTCGAACGCAGCGACATCAGTTGCACCCGCAACGACCCGCTTCTCGTCGCGATGCACCCGGCCGTACCCCGTTTCGCCGACGCGCGCGACGACTACGACACGTTCGCCGCCGTCGCCGAGAAGTTGAGCGTCGCACGGGAATTCACCGAGGGCCGGACGTCAGGGGAGTGGCTCCGACATCTTTACCGGCAGTGGCAGGGCTATCTCGCGTCGGCGGGCGTCACGACACCGACGTTCGACGACTTCTGGGCCGACGGCTCGTTCCGCATGTCGACCGAAGACGGGCTGACGCTGCTCGGGGACTACAGAAAGGACCCGGTCGCCGCGCCGCTTCGTACTCCGAGCGGCAGAATCGAGATCTTCTCCGAGGTCGTCGACGGCTTCGGGTACGACGACTGCGTCGGACACCCGGCCTGGTACGAACCCGACGAGTGGCTGAACGGCGAACGCGCAGAAGCGTTTCCGCTGCATCTCATCGCGAACCAACCGCGCACGAGGCTGCACGGTCAGATCGACCACGGCGCCACGAGCCAGGCGTCGAAAGTGCAGGGCCGCGAGCCGATTCGACTGCACCCGGCCGTGGCGCGGGCATACGGTGTCGCCGACGGTGACGTCGTGCGTGTGTTCAACGACCGTGGCTCCTGTCTCGCTGGGGTCGTCGTCGACGACGGGATGCTCGAGCGCGTCGTGCAGCTGTCGACGGGTGCGTGGTACGACCCGGAGGACCCGTCGGACACGGCGTCGATGTGCAAGCACGGCAATCCCAACGTGCTGACGGCAGACGTGGGCGCGTCGTCGCTGTCGCACGGTTGTACCGGCCAACACGTCCTCGTGCAGATCGAACGCTACGACGGCGAGCTGCCGCCGATCACGGCGTTCGATCCGCCGACGATCGTCACTCGAACACGAATCGGGTGATGGTCTCGGCGACCAGGGCCGGCTTGTCGACGCCCTCGATCTCCAGCGTCTGCGTCGTGACGATCTGGACCGCGCCCCCGGCAACGTCGTCCACCGACGCCAGCGTCGTCTGCAGCCGTACGTGCGACCCCACCGTGACGGGGTTGACGAACCGAACCTTGTTGGATCCGTAGTTGATTCCGAGCTTCACGTTCTCCACGGAGTAGATCTCCGCATTGAGCAGTGGGATCAGCGACAGACTGAGGTAGCCGTGCGCCACCGGTGCACCGAAGGGGCTTTCCTTCTTCGCTCGTTCGACGTCGACGTGAATCCATTGATGGTCACCGGTCGCGTCGGCGAACGTGTTCACCCGATCCTGGGTGATCTGCAACCAATCGCTGGTCCCGAGATCCTCGCCGACGGCGGCTTTCAACTGCTCTGCTGACGAAAAAGTGCGCATGGTCACATTATGCCTTCGCGATACGGGAAGGCAGCAATGAGATTGTCCTGAATCTCCGTCAGGTTCGGGATCGGCCGGTATTCGATTCGCAATCGGGCGATTTCGTCATCGTCCCGTGTGAGATCCGACGAGTGTTGAACTGCTTTCCCGTCGAACACCGAGTAGTAGTCCTCGAATTTGTATCCGGCCCCGCCGATTTCCCGGTCGAGCTCGATCCACGCGTTCGGAATGCCGTAGGAGTCGGCGACGATCAACCCGTGCAGGCTCGTGGACATGACGAAGTCGCACGACGTGATGTCGGCTATGACCTTGGCGGGCTTACGAGACGGGTCGATCAGTGTGATCTTCTTGTCGCGCGCAAGAGCGAGCACAACAGGGTCGGTCTTGTGCATCCAGTGGTAGACCAGGCCGATTCGGCCGGCCACGGAGGTGGAACGTGGGTAGACCCTGCTCGCCAATAGCCCCGGATCCCCCACGGCCACTTCACGGTCCGACTTGACGCGCTCCAACGAGAGATACCCGCGCACGGCATAGAAGTCGAAATTCGGGAAGTCGAAGATCCGACCGTCGAGCCCGTCCTTCAGCATGAAACCGGAACCCCAGATCTTCAACGTGTCGGGGGCGTTCATCAACTGGACCATCTCCAGCGTCGAACCAGCTCCTGTCATGTCGCTGTTCTTCGGGCGTCTCCACGAGCACTTCTTACCGAAGAGCGCGTCGACGAGGCCCGGCGTCAGTTCATCGCCGAAATTGGGGCGAATACCGGTGACCTTGAGCTGGCGCCACCAGAATGTCTTGATCGAGTTCGGCACTCGATAAAGATACTGCACTACAGGACCGTGAGGTCGGTTTACGTTCGACAGGGTTCGCAGCCGGCGTAGCCGCACCTACTCCTGATTCGTCGAGGGCTGCAGCGTCAGCGAGATCGAGTTGATGCAGTACCGCTGGTCGGTCGGTGTCGGGTAGCCCTCACCCTCGAACACGTGGCCGAGATGGCTGTGGCAGTTCCTGCAGACGACCTCGACACGACGCATGCCGAGCGAGTTGTCCTCTTTCAGGATGACGGCGTCGCTGTCGGCGGGATCGTAGAACGACGGCCAACCGCAGTGGGATTCGAACTTCTCGGTGCTGCGGAACAGTTCGGCTCCGCAGGCGCGGCAGTTGTAGACGCCTTCGGTCTTGGTGTCGGTGTACTCGCCGACGAACGGCCGTTCGGTACCGGCCTGCCGCAGCACCGCGAACTCCTCGGGAGTGAGCTTCTCGCGCCACTCCGCATCGGTGTGCTGGACGGCGGGCACGGAATTGTTGTCGGTCGCTGAACTCATGCCACCACGCTAATACGATTCCGTTGCCCGTGCGGTTTTCGCAGCTCGGTCGCCGTTCGTGGTTGCCTCCGCGTCGATGCGACGATTCTCGGCCTCGATCCATTCGGGTTCGATTCCTCGATCCAGGCGGCCGTCGCTGCGTGCAGCGAAATACCGTCCGACGAGCACGCCGAAGATGACGATGATCAGCAAGCTCCACCCGAACGTCGTCCGCATGTAGTCGAACGCTCTGCCCGTGGTGTAGAAGCGACCGGACAGCCATCGGTCGTAGCTCATGAACCCGTAGATCGCGAGCCATGCGGGCCAGTTCCTGAGCACCGAATTCTTCAGCACCACCGTCATCAGCAGCGGGAACAGCATCATGGAGTAGTACATCTGGCCCAGCGAGCCGAGCAGCCAGTGGGCCGTGAGGACCAGACCCGACGTCGTAGCGACGAAGAACAGGCGATCTTCGCGGCAGTAGCGGTACAGGATCCACAGCGAGACGAGCACCATGACGCCGAGGACTCCGCGGAGGCCGAAAATCATCCACTCCGGCAGACCGTAGTAACGGCCGTTTCCGACGATGGCGCTGTTGAAGTAGTCGCGCGATTCGAGCAGGTACGGGACGGTGCGTCGAACGAAGTCCATCGGATCGACCGACAGCGGCCACGCGATCGCAGTGAACACCAGAGGTATCGCCGCCGCGGTGACGAACACCTTCCACTGCTTCGTCATCAACGGGATGATGAGCAGCGGCACCAGAATCGGTTTGACGACGATGGTGAGACCGATCGCGACACCGGCAGTCAAGTCCTTGCGCTTCAGCAGGAAGTAGACGAACGCGATCTCGCCGAGCAGGACGAACCCGTTGAAGTTCGTGAACACGAGGGTGTTCGTCACGGTTTCGCTGGCGAACGCCGCCAGGAGCAGCGCGGGGGCTGCAACCGAATTCAGGCCGTACCCGAAGATCCGCAGCAAGATGTAGAGCGCCGCGATGATCGCGATCGTGCTGGCGAGGATGAACAACCAGCGTGAGCGTTCCGGGTCGATGACGGCGATCGGAGACAGCAGCATCGTCGCACCCGGTGGGTACAGGTAGTGGGGATCGACGGAGTCGAAGTTCGCCGTGTACACGGGCTGCCGGTTCAGGAACGCCAACGCCGCCTTGTAGACGGGGTTGAAGTCGTCGGTGATGTCACCGTTGACCGCGCGCACGAGTACGCGGTTGAGCACCGTCATGACGGCGAACGGCCACAGTGCGAACTTGATTACATCTGTGGTGGTCCGGCCGTTTCGAGGCTCGAGGAAGCTAAGTGACACGCGCAGAACGGTACCTTGACCGGCTGTCGTCGCTGTGTCGGACACCCCGAGCCCATGAGCTCAGGCGGGGCATGCGCTGCCGTCGGGCGGGAGTGCGGCGTCGAGCGCGTAGTTGCCGACCGCAGTCTGTGCACACACCGATCCGCCGACGACGGGGTGGCCCGCGCCCTGCCACGTCATCGACGCCGAACGCGCACCGGTGGAGGCGACGAGGCCCGTGACTCCGGCGAACCCGGCGTTGCCGACCATCGGATCGCCGGACCCGCTGAGCGACAGAACCGGAATTTCCAGCGAGGACGGCAGCGGGGCAGCCGGCGCAGTCGGCCACGACGAGCAGCTCAGCGCCGTCAGCGCCGCGTCCGTGCCGAAGACGGGGTAGCGCTCGGACCACGCGGCGCCTGCGTCTCGAACGACCTGCGGCGAGGGCCACTGCCTGCCGTCGGTGCAGCGCGCGACGAACTGGCCGTCCGTGCCGTAGGCAGCGTGCGCGCGCGACGCCAGCAGTTGCAGCCGGCCGACGTCGCCGGATCGCGCGGCCGACAGGGTGTCGGACAGATCGAGCGCCCGGCGCGATGCGTCGCCCGCCGACGATGCGAGGGCGTACGCGATGCCGTCGAGCACTTCGTGCGACGACAGTGGCGCGAGGTCACCCGCAGCGGCGCGTCCGACGAGGTCGGCGACGGCGTCCTGCGGTGCGTCGCCGAGGGAGCACTGCAGTGCTCGGCATCGCAGCGCGAACGCGGCGAACGCCGCTTCACGTCCCTGCGTCTTCTGTTCCGCCAGCGTCATCTGGTCGACGCCGACACCGGTCGGCGAGTCGAGGACGAGCCGCGCCACGTGGTCCGGATACTGCGCGGCGTAGGCCAACGCCGTCGAAGCGCCGTTACCGGTTCCGATGATGCCGAGGGTGTCGACGCCCCATGCCATCCGCAGCTGGTCCAGATCGTCGGCTGCGTAACTCGTCGCGAACGCCAGCTCCTGGGGCTGGAGAAGATCAGTGCACTCGATGGTCGCCTCGCGGCCGACGTCGACGGCACGGTCTGCCGCGTCACCCGAGCCCGCCGAGAACTGACCGAGGCCCTCGAGCGCCTCGCGGGTGTCGATCTTGATGCAATCCACCGCCGTGGACCGTCCGATGCCCCGTCTGTCGACCGCCACGATCGGATTGGCGCCCAACAGCGTTCCGCTTTGACCGGCCGCGATGTCGGCAAGCGTCGCCATCGACGAACGGTCGGCACCGGACGTCAGTACGAGGGGAGGCGCGTCGGCAGGCGTGCGGTCGAGTCGCGCCCGCATCACACCGACCGAGAACGAGCCGAACATCTGTCCCGACGCGTCCACCGGCGATTCGAAGTCGGCACAGTCCAGAACGAGACCAGGTGTCGCAGGCGTCAGGCCGTACGCGTCGAGCGTGCTCTGCGTGCAGTCCCTCCACGCCAGGTCGTCGACCGGCTTCTCGAGCTCGGGAACCTGAGGTTCGTCGTTCGCTTCCGACTGGTCGGGTTGCCCCGGCGAATTCTGCTCGACGGCCACATCCGGCCGCGAGGACGGGCCCGCCGCGCAGGCCGATCCGAAGAGCGCCACGGCCACACCGACGGCGAGTATCGATCGTTTCGGCGTCACGGCACCTCATTCTGCCCGGTCTCTGCATTTCGGGCCCGAACCCAACGCGTCAGCAGCGTGCCGTCGTCGTCGGCCAGCACGTGGGCGCGGTTCATGGCGCGCATGGACGCGTGTTCCGAGTGCGCGATGCGTCCCGCGGAGCCGGCGACGGCGACCGGGGAGACCGTCGAGCAGATCTCGTCGACGGCGTCGTCGTCGAGAAAAGTTCCGAACAGGCCCGGCCCCCCTTCGAGGAGAACCCGTCGCTCTCCGGCGCGTTCGAGCTCGGCAGTCACGGCTGCCGGGGTGACGTCACCGTCGTCGACGACGACGCGCGCGCCCGCTGCTTCGAGGCGTCGTCGAGCCTCGGGGGAGGACGACGACGCGGTCACGACGGTCGGGGAAACCTCGGTGTCCGTGAACAGCCGTGACTGCGGATCGAGCGACGCAGACGCCGTCACGACGACGATCCGCGGAACCGGCGACTGTCCGGCCGCGATCCGACGCTCGCGTTCGTCGTCGGCCAGGTGCACACCGCCGTAGTCCTCGGCGCGGACGGTGCCCGCACCGACCACCACGACATCGGCCAGCGCACGCAGTGCACCGAACACTCGTTTGTCCGACGGCGTGCCGAGACCGGCGGAGACTCCGTCGGCGCTGACCGCGCCGTCGACGCTCGACACGAAGTTGACGCGAACCCACGGCCTGGTCAGAGCGCCTGGGTACGCATATGCGCGACGAAGCTCGTCGTCGTCGAGCTCGGCACCGACCCGGGACGCGAGATCGTTGTCGGATGTGAAGTAGGTCGCAAAATCCAGTAGCCGCACAAAGTAGATGAGAACACGTCGATACGCTCAGTCAATGCCTGCACGTCTTGTCGACCGCAATCCTGTGGTGCCGTCCGATCAGCTGATCGCCCAGATGGTCCCGCCAGCCATGTTCGACGACGTCAGTTTCTCCTCGTACATTCCGGACCCGAACGAGCCGAGTCAGGCCGAAGCGGTCGCCAAGGCCGAGGCGTTCTCGCAGAAGGTCGCGAAGATTCGTGGCAAGGGCGGAAAGCGCGGACTCTTCGGCAAGAAGGCCCCTGCGACGGGTGCAGGCCTGTACCTCGACGGCGGCTTCGGTGTCGGAAAGACCCACCTTCTCGCATCGATCTTCCACAGCGTGCCCGAGCCCAAGGCGTTCGGCACGTTCGTCGAGCTGACTCACGTCGTCGGCGCTCTCGGCTTCAACAAGGCCCTCGAAGAGCTGTCGAGTCACAGCGTGTTGTGCATCGACGAGTTCGAGCTCGACGACCCGGGCGACACGATGCTCGTCTCCCGGCTTCTGACGGAGCTGTCCGCGCGCGGTGTCTCGATCGTCGCGACGTCGAACACGCTGCCGGGACAGCTCGGAGAGGGCCGCTTCGCGGCCGCCGATTTCCTCCGCGAGATCAAGAAGCTCGGTTCGATCTTCGAGACCATTCGCGTCGACGGTCCCGACTACCGCCACCGTGATCTGCCGCCTGCCCCCGAACCGACGTCGGAAGCCGAACTCGTCGAGCGCGCGGCACAGGTCGAGGGCGCGACGCTCGACGACTTCGACGAGCTTCTCGCGCATCTCAGCACGCTGCACCCGTCGCGGTACGGCAAATTGCTCGACGGCGTCAGCGCGGTGTTCCTGAAGAACGTGCACCCCGCTGCGGATCAGTCCATCGCTTTGCGGCTCGTCGTGCTCGCCGACCGGCTCTACGACGCCAGCATCCCGGTCACCTCGTCGGGCGCGAAGCTGGACGAGATCTTCACCGAGGAAATGCTGGCCGGTGGCTACCGGAAGAAGTACCTTCGCGCGACGTCGCGTCTGCTGGCACTGTCGCGCTTCGCTGCCGTCGGCTGAGGCCGTCGGCTGAGGCCGCCGGTCAGAGGGCGCCGGTCAGAGGGCGCGTTCCATGACGTAATCGTCGTGCACCTCGGTGCCGACGGTGAACGTCTTGGTGCCGACGATCTCGAAGCCGTTCTTGGCGTAGAAGCGTTGCGCCCGCGTGTTCTCCTGGTTGACGCCGAGCCAGACTCCCGCACATCCGGTCGCCGACGCGTGCTCGAGGGCAGCCGTCATGAGTGCACGTGCCACCTGGCCACCATGGTGACCGGGAAGCACGTACAGCTTCGACAGTTCCATCGTGGGGGAGTGCGCGACGACCGCGGCAAGCGCTGGGTCGGCAGGGTCGCCGTGTACGAGCATGGCGTATCCGACGACCGAATCGTTCTCTCTCGCAGCGAGAATGGTGCGCCCAGGATCGCTGAGGTAGTCGCCGAAGCGTTCGTGTGACAGGACGTCGGCGACGAACGCATCGATCGATTCTCGCGTCGACCCGGGTGGGCACGCCAACGGGAACGTGACGGCCGCGACGTCGGCCAATTGCTCCGCTTCCCACAGACCGGCCACACCCACCGTCACGGTCACAGCCGGTCCACCGCTTCCTTGGCCTCACGCAACGTCAGGCCGGTGCGCGCACGCAGCAGCTTGATCGCCGCGATGGTTCTGCCTTCGGACTTGAGTGTGCGGAGTTTCGGAATGATGTCTTCCCACGCTCCGGTGTCGAGCCCCGTGGCGTGCGTGTACGTACCCGGCGTCGGAAGGGGTTCTCCTCGTCCCACCGAGTCGACGATGTCCTTCGCTTCCTTCAGGCCGGCGCCCGTTCGTTCTCGGAACAGTTTGACCGCGTTGATCTGTTTCTTCTCGCCGACGAGGCGGTAGATCTCGTTGCGCGCGTGGTCGTCCAGACCGGCCAGCATCATCTGCGTGGTCGTCGCAGAATTCTTGCCCGGTGCCTTACGAGCCAACAGCCATGCGGCGAGAACCGCAGTGTCGACGAGAACGAGTGCGACGATGAACCATCCCCAGGTGGGCATAGCCCTAAGTAGAACATTCGACTAGGTGGGCGACGTCGTCCGGTCCCGCGTGTTCGGCGCGAAGAATTCCGACGTTGCCTCGAGAGTGCGTTCGGCAGTGTGATGCTTCGCTGCGGACAGATCGTGCCCTGCTCCGTCGATGTCGAGAAATCGCGTCGGCGCGGGGACGAGTGCGATCGCGTCCGACAGCTCTGCTGGGGTTCCGAACGGGTCCTTGGTGCCGGAGACGAACAGCGTGGGGACCGTCAGGTCGGGCAGGTGGGCGGTCCGGGCCTTCTCCGGTTTCCCGGGCGGATGCAGGGGATAGGACAGCAGAACGAGGCCCTGGATCGCCCACGCGTGCTCGGCCGCGAGCATCGACATCTGGCGGCCACCGTAGGAGTGACCGGCGGCGATCAGCGGGCCGTCGACGTCGGCCAGCCTGTCTGTGGCTCGTCGAATGCTTGCTCGATCGTCGGCCGACTTCGACGGGTGTGGAGGGCCTTTCGGCTTGGCACGCCGGAACGCCATGTCGAAACGGAGAACGACGAATCCGGCCGACGACCACCGCGTGGCGATGTCGACCAACAGTGACGAGGCGCAGTTGCCGCCTGCTCCGTGCGTGAGCGCGAGCGCGCCGACCGGATCGCCACCGGGGGTGTGGAGAAAACCGTGGACGTCGTCGTCGACGAGCTCGACACCCTCGGTCGGTTCACTCATCGGTGCCCGCGTCGACCTTCGGCTCGTCGGATGTGCCCGTGTCGTCCTGAACGATGTCGGCGAATGCCGTTCCCGAGACCATCCCGTCGGTCCCGGGGAGCACGACCGTGGGCCTTGCTCCTGGTTCGTATCGTTCGTCGAGTCCGGCGACCTGCTCCTCTGCCTGTCGCTTGGTTTCCTCGTCGACGGAGATGTCGCTTCCCGTCTGCTTGTCGTCGGCCACGATGGGCCTCCTTCCGTTCGGGGGGCTGCCCCTACAGCGTGCACTGCGCGCGGCTCGGCCACCACCGAAAAGCAGAAGAACCCCGGACACGGGGTGTGTCCGGGGTTCTTCTGCGTGGTGCGCGATACTGGGATTGAACCAGTGACCTCTTCCGTGTCAGGGAAGCGCTCTCCCGCTGAGCTAATCGCGCGGGTTCTCGAAACTATAGCCGAACTGCACGTATGCAGCCGACGACGAGCGGATGACGGGATTCGAACCCGCGACCCTCACCTTGGCAAGGTGATGCGCTACCACTGCGCTACATCCGCATGCGAAACCGTTTCGGTCTCTGACGAAAAGAACCCCGGCACTGAGATGTCGGGGTTCCTCTTCGTGGTGCGCGATACTGGGATTGAACCAGTGACCTCTTCCGTGTCAGGGAAGCGCTCTCCCGCTGAGCTAATCGCGCAAGCTTACGAGGTGGAGACGGGAATCGAACCCGTGTGCACGGCTTTGCAGGCCGTTGCCTCACCACTCGGCCACTCCACCATGGGCCAGGCGTTCTTTCGATTGCCCTGAACTACGAGAATGTTCCAGCCTCGAGCGGATGACGGGATTCGAACCCGCGACCCTCACCTTGGCAAGGTGATGCGCTACCACTGCGCTACATCCGCATTCGCTCCCCGGAGGCGGTTGCCCTCTCCGTGGTGCGGTGAAAACACTAGACCAACTTCTGGCGAACTCACAAATCGCCTTGTCAGCACAGCTGTGTGGCCTTCACGCCACGCACATAGGTATGGGTGAGCGGGCGGGAATCCAGTGATGCACGCCCGTCCATTCGGGGGTGAGGGGGTGTGCGGAGGCGATTCGGGGAATGCGTGGGGCGCGTGTTACTGTTTTGCCTCGTTCGACGAGATCCCCTCGGTCCCGTGGCTCAGTGGAAGAGCGTCCGCTTCACACGCGGAAGGTCGCTGGTTCGATCCCAGCCGGGACCACAGAATCGAAGAAGCCCCGCACGTATTCGTGCGGGGCTTTTTTCGTCGTCCGGGCACTGTCGTCGTCCGGGCACTGTCGCCGGACGTCGGTAGCCTGTATCCGTGACCGCAGACGACGCCCGCACCGACAACCCTCCGCGCGACGACGCGCCGCGCGACGACAAGGGCGGTGTCTTCGACAAGGTCGCCGAACGGCGTCGTCGGTTCCGCAAGAAGATCGCGGCCAACCCGACCGTGGATTTCGCCTACCGCATCGCGGTCGGTGTCCTGGGTGTCGTCGTTCTCGCCCTCGGCATTCTCGCCATCCCGTACCCGGGTCCCGGTTGGCTGATCGTGTTCGCGGGCCTCGGCATCCTTGCGTCCGAGTTCACGTGGGCGCACCGCCTGCTGAAATTCGTCCGGAAGCACTACGACCGGTTCATGGAGTGGTTCTCGCGGCAGTCGCTCGTGGTCAAAGGGATAGGGGTGCTGTTCACGACCCTCGTCGTGCTGCTGACCCTGTGGCTGCTCGGCACGTTCTCGCTCGTCGGTGGATGGTTCGGCCTCGACTGGAACTGGCTGTCCAGTCCGCTGTAGCCACGCCGCGGACGTGTGGCGGTAAGTACCGGGTGTTCAGCCGATAGGCTGTCATCGGTCTCACCGGCCGCGAAGAACGAACGAGGAGCACATCGCTGTGAGTAGTCCCGGAAACGCCGTCTTGCCCGCACGCATCATGGTGCCGGCTGGAACGACCGCCGGAACGGCGCTCCGTGACACCGGGTTACCCAACAAGGGTCCCGACGCGATCGTCGTCGTTCGTGACGCGGACGGCAAGCTACGCGACCTCTCGTGGGCTCCCGACGTCGACGCCGAGGTCGACCCGGTACCGGCGAACACCGACGACGGACGCAACGTCATCCGGCATTCGGCGGCCCACGTTCTCGCGCAGGCCGTGCAGGAGCTGTTCCCCGACGCCAAGCTCGGAATCGGCCCGTTCATCAAGGACGGCTTCTACTACGACTTCGACGTGAAGGAACCCTTCACGCCCGAGGATCTGACCAAGCTCGAGAAGAAGATGAAGCAGATCGTCAAAGCGGGACAGCGCTTCTCGCGTCGCGTCTACGAGTCGATCGAGCAGGCACGCGAGGAACTGGCGAACGAGCCGTACAAGCTCGAACTGGTCGACGACAAATCCGACATCGACGACCCCGAGATCATGGAGGTCGGCGGCGGTGAGCTGACGGCGTACGACAACCTCAATCCGCGCACCGGAGAACGCATCTGGGGCGACCTGTGCCGCGGACCCCACATTCCGACGACCAAGTACGTGCCCGCGTTCAAGCTGACGCGCAGTTCCGCAGCGTACTGGCGCGGCAACCAGGAGAACGCGGGCCTGCAGCGCATCTACGGCACCGCCTGGGAGTCGACCGAGGCACTCGATCACCACCTCGAGCTGCTCGCCGAAGCCGAGCGTCGCGACCACCGCAAGCTCGGCTCGGAACTCGACCTGTTCAGCTTCCCCGACGAGCTCGGATCGGGCCTTCCCGTGTTCCATCCCAAGGGCGGCGTGATCCGCAACGAGCTGGAGAACTACTCACGGCAGCGTCACATCGAGGAGGGGTACGAGTTCGTCAACACCCCGCACATCACCAAGGGGCACCTCTACGAGGTCTCCGGTCACCTCGACTGGTACCGCGACGGCATGTTCCCGGCGATGCACCTCGACGCCGAACTGGACGATGACGGCGCTGTCCGCAAGCCCGGCCAGGACTACTACCTGAAGCCGATGAACTGCCCGATGCACAACCTGATCTTCCGGTCGCGCGGTCGCTCCTACCGTGAACTCCCGTTGCGGCTGTTCGAGTTCGGCTCGGTCTACCGCTACGAGAAGTCGGGCGTCATCCACGGACTCACCCGTGTGCGCGGCATGACGCAGGACGACGCGCACATCTTCTGCACCCGCGAGCAGATGCGCGACGAGCTCACCCGCACACTGGAATTCGTGCTCGGGCTGCTGAAGGACTACGGCCTCGACGATTTCTACCTGGAATTGTCGACCCGTAACCCCGAGAAGTCGGTCGGCAGCGACGAAGTGTGGGAGGAAGCGACGAACACCCTCGCCGAGGTGGCGGCCGCGTCGGGTCTGAACCTGGTTCCGGATCCGGGTGGCGCCGCGTTCTACGGTCCGAAGATCTCGGTCCAGGCGAAGGACGCGCTCGGACGCACCTGGCAGATGTCGACCATTCAATTGGACTTCAACCTGCCCGAACGCTTCGAGCTCGAATACACCGGTTCCGGCGGCGTCAAGGAACGCCCGGTGATGATCCACCGAGCACTGTTCGGGTCGATCGAGCGGTTCTTCGGTGTGCTGACCGAGCACTACGCAGGTGCGTTCCCGGCATGGCTGTCACCGGTTCAGGTCGTCGGAATTCCGGTGGCCGAGGTGCACCAGGACCACCTGTTCGCCGTCGTCGCCGAGTTGAAGAAGCGTGGAATTCGCGCGGAGGTCGACGCAAGCGACGATCGGATGCAGAAGAAGATCTTCAATCAGACGGCTCAGAAGGTCCCGTTCATGCTCCTGGCCGGTGAGCGCGACGTCGAAGCCGGTGCGGTCAGCTTCCGGTTCCGCGACGGCACCCAGGTGAACGGGGTTCCGACGGAACGCGCCGTCGAACTGATCACCGACTGGATTGCCGCCCGCGACAACGCATCTCCGACGGCCGGGCTCTTTCTTCCCGACACTTCAGGAGTGAGCTGAACATGCCCGAACAGGACGCCACGATCGTCGACACCGGGGTGGGTGATCCGGATCGGTTGGAGCGGTTGTGGACGCCGCATCGGATGTCGTACATCACCGAAGCGCCGGAATCCAAGAATCACTCCAGCGAACCGTTCACCGACATCCCGAAGATGACGGACGAGGACGGGCTGGTCGTGGCGCGGGGCGAGCAGGTCTACGCGGTGCTGAATCTGTACCCGTACAACCCGGGCCACACGATGATCGTGCCGTACCGGCGCGTCGCCGCGCTCGAAGACCTGACCCGGGCCGAGAGCGACGAGTTGATGGCCTTCACGCAGCAGGCCATCCGCGTCATCAAGACGGTGTCGCGTCCGCACGGGTTCAACGTGGGATTGAACCTGGGCGCCGCCGCGGGTGGTTCGCTCGCCGAACACCTGCATCAGCACATCGTCCCCAGGTGGGGCGGCGACGCGAACTTCATCACCGTCGTCGGCGGTGCGAAGGTCATGCCCCAGCTACTTCGGGACACACGGGCATTGCTGGCGTCGGCCTGGGCCGAATGACTACGATTCTGCAGGGGGGTGCGTCGTGCTGAGTATCTTGGGTCGAGCGCCGGTGTCCAAAGTGACGGCGCCACTCGGACGTGCGCTCAATGCCACCGGCCTGACTCCCAACTCGGTGACTCTGATCGGAACGGTCGTCACCGTCGTCGCCGCCATCACGATGTTCCCGGCCGGGTACCTGTTCTGGGGCACCATGGTCATCACGCTGTTCGTGCTGTTCGACATGCTCGACGGAGCGATGGCCCGGGCGCGCGGCGGCGGCACGAAGTACGGGGCAGTACTCGACGCCACCTGCGATCGCGTCGCCGACGGTGCGATCTTCGCCGGTCTCGCGTGGTGGGCCGTGTTCAGCGAGAACGACAAGGTTCTCTTCGTCACGACACTGGTGTGCCTCGTGACGTCGCAGGTCATCTCCTATGCGAAGGCTCGCGCCGAGGCCAGTGGCCTGTCGGCGGACGGTGGCTGGATCGAACGTCCCGATCGCCTGGTGATCGTGCTCGTCGCAGCCGGTCTCACCGGCATCGGCAGGCACTTCGACATCCCCGGCCTGCAAAGTGTTCTCTACCCCGCGATGTGGGTGCTGGCAGCGCTCAGCGTCGTCACCGTGTTCCAGCGCGTGCTCGCCGTGCGCGGATCGGACGGTGCCCGCGACATCATCACGCCGCCGTCGAGTGACGCCACGGGAAAGACCGAATCGGCATGACGTTCGCCGAACGCGCCACCGATGCCGGGTACGCGGCAGGGTGGCGGGTAGTGCGTGCCCTGCCCCAGGGCCTGGCGCGGAGGGCGTTCGACACGGGCGCCGACGTCGCGGCGTCGCGGCACGGGGGGCCACAACAACTCAGGCGTAATCTAGCCCGGGTCCTGGACGTCACCCCGGATGCGGTCCCCGACGATCTGATCCGGGCGAGCGTGCGGTCGTACGCACGGTACTGGCGTGAAGCGTTCCGGCTACCCTCGATGGATCTCGACGCCCAGGCCGCCGTCATCGACGGGTGTGTGCAGGGACGCGAACACCTGGACGCGGCCCTCGCCGACGGCTCCGGTGCCGTTCTCGCGTTGCCGCACAGCGGGAACTGGGACATGGCAGGTATGTGGCTCGTGCGCTACTACGGTCGATTCTCGACGGTCGCGGAGCGGCTGAAACCGGAGTCGCTCTATCAGCGTTTCGTCGACTATCGCGAGAGCCTCGGTTTCGAGATCTTCCCGTTGAGCGGCGGCGAAACTCCGCCATTCGCGGCGCTGTCGGATCGGCTGCGCGACAACAAGGTCGTGTGCCTGCTCAGTGAGCGCGACCTGGCCCGACACGGTGTACCCGTCGAGTTCTTCGGTGAGCAGACGCGGATGGCCGCGGGCCCTGCGAAGCTCGCGATCGACACCGGTGCCCACCTGCTTCCCGTGCACTGCTGGTTCGACGGCGACGGCTGGGGCTTCTCGATCTCGCCGCGCATCGACGTCACGGCCGGGATCGACAGCGCCACACAGGCTCTCGCGAACGTGTTCGCGTCGAACATCGCCGCGCACCCGGAGGACTGGCACATGCTGCAGCCGCTGTGGCTGTCCGACCTGAGCCAGGCCAGGCGCGATCGAATCGAGGGCACGTGAAGATCGGAATGGTCTGCCCGTACTCGTTCGACGTTCCGGGCGGCGTCCAGGCCCACGTCGAACAGCTCGCCGACGTGTTCATCGAGCGTGGCCATCGCGTCAGCGTCCTCGCGCCCGCGTCCGAGGAGACGACGCTGCCGGAGTTCGTCGTCTCCGCGGGCGAAGCGCTCGCCATTCCGTACAACGGATCCGTTGCGCGGCTCCGTTTCGGACCCGTCACCTACGCGCGCATCAGGCGTTGGATCGCCGAGAACGACTTCGACGTCCTGCATATCCATGAACCGAACGCGCCGAGTCTGTCGATGTTGGCCCTCAAGGCCGCCGAGGGTCCGATCGTCGCGACCTTCCACACGTCGACGACGAAATCGTTGGTACTGAGCACCTTTCAAGGGGTGCTGCGGCCGTACCACGAGAAGATCAGTGGACGCATCGCCGTCTCCGAGCTGGCCCGCCGCTGGCAGGTCGAAGCGCTCGGCAGCGACGCCGTCGAAATCCCCAACGGCGTCGACGTGCAGGCGTTCGCACGCGCCCCGATGCTCCCGGGTTACCCACGCGCAGGCCGAACCGTGCTGTTCCTCGGACGCTTCGACGAACCACGCAAGGGCATGGCGGTCCTGCTCGGCGCGTTGCCGACGCTCGTCGAACACCACCCCGACCTCGAGATTCTGGTCGTCGGCCGCGGAGACGAGGACAAGCTGCGCCGCGACGCAGGCCCGCTCGCGCGGCACCTGACGTTCCTCGGGCAGGTGGACGACGACGTCAAGGCGTCGGCGATGCGCAGCGCCGACGTGTACTGCGCCCCCAACCTCGGCGGCGAGAGTTTCGGCATCGTGTTGGTCGAGGCGATGGCGTCGGGAACCGCGGTGGTGGCGAGCGAACTCGACGCGTTCCGGCGGGTGTTGCGCGACGGGACCGCTGGGTTGCTCGTTCCGGTCGACGACTCCGCAGCGTTGGCGACGGCGCTCGACTCGGTGCTGTCGTCGGACGCCACACGGCAAGCACTGGTCGACGCGGCCAGCACGGTCGTCGTCGAGTACGACTGGCCGGTCGTCGCCGAACAGATCATGCGGGTGTACGAGACGGTGACCGTCGGAGGTCAGAAGGTCAGGTCGGCGAGCTGATGACGTTCTCGGCACTGACCATCCTGATTCTCGGGGCGATCGCAGCGGTGATTCTCGTCGTCGGGTTGTGGGCCTACGGCACGGCGAACCGGCTCGACCGACTGCACGTGCGCACCGATCTCGCGTGGCAGTCGCTCGACGCGGCGCTGGCGCGGCGAGCGGTCGTCGCGCGTGCGGTGTCGGCGGCGACGCGTGCTCGACTCGACGAGTCGAGGAAACTCGCGTCGCTCGCCGACGTCGCCGAACGGGCGGACCGCGTGCATCGTGAGGACGCCGAGAACGCGCTGTCCGTCGCGCTCGCCGCGGTCGATTCGGCCGACCTTCCGCCGCAGCTCGTCGCCGAACTGGCCGACGCCGAAGCGCGGGTGTTGATCGCGAGGCGGTTCCACAACGACGCGGTGCGCGACACGCTGGCACTGCGCACGACCCGTCCGGTCCGCGTCCTGCATCTCGGTGGCACGGCGCCGTTGCCTGCCTACTTCGAGATCGTCGAGCGGTCTGCATCCGCGACGTACGGAACCGAGGGTCGAGCCGTGCAACGGACGTCGTCGCGTGTCGTTCTCGTCGACGAGCGCGGACGGGTGCTGCTGCTGCGCGGCCACGATCCGACCGTTCCCGACGTCTATTTCTGGTTCACGATCGGCGGCGCCGTCGAACCCGGCGAGAACCTGCGCGAGGCGGCGGCACGCGAGGTTCTGGAAGAAACCGGGCTCGTCGCCGCGGCGGCGGACCTGAAGGGCCCGATGTGGCGGCGCGTCGCCACGTTCCCGTTCAACGGCACGCTTCTGCGGTCCGAGGAACTGTTCTTCGCCTACCGCACACAGGAGTTCGAGCCCGAGCACTCGGGGTTCACCGATCTGGAACGGCGCACGGTCACCGGACATCGCTGGTGTACCGAGGACGACATCCGTTCGCTGGCGGCGACGGGGGAGACCGTCTACCCGCAGGATCTCGCCGAACTGCTCGACGAGGTCAACATCGTGTTGGCACGACGCGTCGAACCCGAGGTCCGCGCGATTCGCTGAGAACGACGTCGTCGAGAGGTCCAGGAAATCTCGATTGGCTATGGAATGACGGTCCACTGCTCCCTACACTCGGTCGCGCCGTGAGCAGCAGTGCCGGCAACGCCATCGTTCCCATACCTCAGGAGTTCGTCGTGAGTACCCCTATCGTGCCAGTGAGCAGCCACACCGACAGCGTCGACGGCGGCGTCGGAACGGCCAGGGTGAAGCGCGGGATGGCCGAGATGCTCAAGGGCGGCGTGATCATGGACGTCGTCACCGCCGAACAGGCCAAGATCGCCGAGGATGCAGGCGCCGTCGCGGTCATGGCACTCGAACGCGTCCCCGCCGACATCCGTGCTCAGGGTGGCGTGTCGAGGATGAGCGACCCGGACATGATCGACAGCATCATCTCCTCGGTGTCGATCCCGGTCATGGCGAAGGCACGCATCGGACACTTCGTCGAGGCGCAGATCCTGCAAAGCCTCGGTGTCGACTACATCGACGAGTCCGAGGTCCTCACCCCGGCCGACTACGCCAACCACATCGACAAGTGGAACTTCACCGTCCCGTTCGTGTGTGGCGCTACGGGCCTCGGCGAGGCGCTGCGCCGAATCACCGAGGGCGCGGCCATGATTCGCTCCAAGGGCGAGGCGGGCACGGGCGACGTGTCGAACGCGACCACGCACATGCGGAAGATTCGTGACGAGGTCCGTCGCCTCACGTCGCTGCCCGAGGACGAGTTGTACGTCGCTGCAAAGGAATTGCAGGCGCCCTACGATCTCGTGGTCGAGGTCGCGAAGGCGGGCAAGCTGCCGGTGACGCTGTTCACCGCGGGCGGCATCGCCACGCCTGCCGACGCGGCGATGATGATGCAGCTCGGCGCCGAGGGTGTCTTCGTCGGATCGGGAATCTTCAAATCCGGCAACCCGCAGCAGCGCGCCGAGGCCATCGTCAAGGCCACCACGTTCCACGACGACCCCGATGTCCTCGCCAAGGTCTCGCGTGGTCTCGGCGAGGCGATGGTCGGCATCAACGTCGACGATCTGCCCGTCGGCCACCGTCTGGCCGAGCGCGGCTGGTGAACCGCATGTGAGTGCGAATGCGTGCTCCAGCACGCATTCGCACTCACGAGGGGATGATCGCAGGCCGGTCGGGATGGTCCCAGCGGACGAGGAAATCGGGCCGGTCGGTCACGTCCCGGTAGTACTCGGCCAGCGGTTCGAGAGTCCACTGTTCGGATTCACCGGTCCTCCTGCGAAGAGTCGCCGCGGACAGCGTCAGATGTACGACGACGGCAGCGGATACCCGTCCCAGCAGCATCGGTCCGGCGACGATCACCAGGTGGTCCGGGGCCGCGTCGACGAGCGGGGCGCGGGCCGAGCGGTCCGTCGCTTCGTCCCACAACCGGGGCAGGATTCGGCCACGACCGCCGGGCTGCAGCGGTGCGATCACCTCACGGTCGAGGGCGTCGAAGTCGAACCACGTGGTCCGGTAGGTCAATTCGTCGGTCCGCGAGTACTCGAAGCGCAACGACGCGGGTCTGACGAAGTCGTGAAGGTCGATCACCGTCGCCGACCGTCCGTCGGATGCGGCGACATCACGGACGCGCGTGGCGAATTCGACCGGATCGGCCGCGTCCGCGCCGTCGATCGCAACGACGGCACGACGTCCGCGCGGAGTTCGTTCGACGATCGTATGGGCGAGACGATCCGGAAAGATCGGTTGAACGGCAGGCACGTCGACCATCCTGCCTGTACGGCTGCTTGTTAGCCTTCTTCGGCAGCTAGAGAAAGGTGACCCATGGCCAGTATCGAGGACATTCTCGAACTAGAGCGCATCGAGAACGACATCTTTCGAGGCAGAACGTTCCCGAGTCTGCTCCAGCGCACCTTCGGTGGACAGGTCGCCGGTCAGGCGCTCGTGTCCGCGGTGAACACCGTCGAGGAGCAGTACCGGGTGCACTCGCTGCACGGTTACTTCATTCGACCGGGGAATCCGACCGAGCCCACGATCTACCTCGTGGATCGCATCCGCGACGGCCGGTCGTTCTGCACGCGGCGCGTCACCGGAATCCAGGACGGCAAGGCCATCTTCACGATGTCGGCGTCCTTCCATGTCGACGACGACGGCATCTCGCACCAGGACACGATGCCGCGTGCCGTCGACCCCGAATCTCTGCCCGATCCGCGTGAACTGCCCGACTACGACCACTCCTTCTATGCGGAGTGGAAGGAGTGGGACATCCGGCGTATCCCGGACGATCAGCAGGACAAGCATGCGAGTTTCGCGGCGCAGCAACGAGTGTGGTTCCGCTACCGCGATCGGTTGCCGGACAGCCAGGTGTTCCATGTCTGTGCACTGGCGTACATGTCGGACATGACGCTCATCGGCTCGGCGAAGGTGCCGCACCCGGACGTCGTCACGCAGACCGCGTCGCTCGATCACGCGCTGTGGTTTCTGCGCCCGTTCCGTGCCGACGAATGGTTGCTCTACGACCAGACGTCGCCGTCTGCGGATTTCGGTCGTGCTCTCGCGCAGGGCCGGATCTTCGATCGGCAGGGCCGAATGGTCGCGGCCGTCGTACAGGAGGGTCTGATGCGGTTCGAACGTGACACGAGCAAATCCGCCACAGACCCGTTCACGCCTCGATGACCGAGCCGACGATCGGCGTTCTGGCGCTGCAGGGCGACGTGCGCGAGCACCTCGCAGCGCTGGAAACCAGCGGAGCACACGGCATCACGGTGCGCAGGCCCGAGGAACTCGACGCGGTCGACGGTCTGATCGTCCCCGGCGGAGAGTCGACCACCATGAGCACTCTGCTCTCGGTGTTCGACCTGCTCGAACCACTCCGAGCCCGGTTGAAGGACGGCTTGCCCGCGTACGGGTCCTGCGCGGGCATGATCCTGCTGGCGAGCGAGATACTCGACACTCGACCCGACGCACAGCATCTCGACGGGCTCGACATCACCGTTCGACGCAACGCGTTCGGTCGTCAGGTCGATTCCTTCGAAACCGACCTCGACGTCGTCGGCATCGACGGTGATCCCGTCCGCGCGGTCTTCATTCGCGCACCGTGGGTCGAACGCGTCGGCGCCGGCGTCGAGGTCCTCGCGACCGTCCCCGACGGCCCAGCCGAGGGGCGCGTCGTCGCGGTGCGTCAGGGAAGCGTCATGGCGACCAGCTTCCACCCCGAGGTCACCGGTGACCGCCGCGTGCACCGGCTGTTCGTGGACCTCGTCCGAGCGGCCTGATCGGGTTCGACCGCCATCGCGGCGTCGGACGCCCGAGGGCGCGCGTAAACTGTGCAGACACTTGTATGCAGTACGAAAGGGGCTCCATCGTATGAGCGGCCACTCCAAATGGGCCACCACCAAGCACAAGAAGGCTGTGATCGACGCCAAGCGCGGCAAGTCGTTCGCCAAGCTGATCAAGAACATCGAGGTGGCGGCCCGCACCGGTGGTGGAGACCCCTCGGGTAACCCGACGTTGTACGACGCCATTCAGAAGGCGAAGAAGACGTCGGTTCCCAACGACAACATCGAGCGGGCACGTAAGCGCGGTGCGGGCGAGGAAGCCGGCGGCGCCGACTGGCAGACCATCATGTACGAGGGCTACGGCCCCAACGGTGTCGCGGTGCTGATCGAGTGCCTCACCGACAACCGCAACCGCGCAGCCGGCGAGGTGCGTGTCGCGATGACGCGGAACGGCGGCAACATGGCCGACCCGGGTTCGGTGTCCTATTTGTTCTCCCGCAAGGGACTGGTCACCCTCGAGAAGAACGGCCAGTCCGAGGACGACGTCCTCATGGCCGTGCTCGACGCCGGTGCCGAGGAAGTCAACGACAACGGTGACACGTTCGAGATCGTCAGTGAGCCGACCGACCTCGTCGCGGTCCGTACCGCTCTGCAGGACGCGGGCATCGACTACGACTCCGCCGAGGCCAGCTTCCAGGCGTCGGTCAGCGTTCCGGTCGACGCGGACGGCGCACGCAAGGTGTTCAAGCTGATCGACGCGCTCGAGGACAGCGACGACGTACAGAACGTGTACTCCAACGTCGACATCTCGGACGAGGTGCTGGCCGAACTCGACGCCGACTAGGCCGGCGCACCGGGCGGGTGTCGCACACGCCCGCCCGGGCGTCCCTCCGCTACGCTATCGAACAACAGTTCGTAGGCGGAAGGTGTGCCAGAGTGCGTGTGATGGGCGTCGATCCCGGCTTGACCCGCTGTGGGTTGAGTCTGATCGAAGGCGGTACCGGGAGGAGCGTCACCGCGCTCGACGTCGACGTCGTCCGCACTCCCGCGGACATGGAACTCTCCCAGCGTCTGCTCCGTATCTCCGAGGCAGCCGAGTACTGGCTCGACACTCACAAGCCCTCCGTGGTCGCGATCGAACGTGTCTTCGCGCAGCACAACGTGCGGACGGCGATGGGCACCGCTCAGGCCGGGGGAGTCATCGCCCTCGCAGCCGCCAGACGCGGCATCGACGTCTGCTTCCACACGCCCAGTGAGGTCAAGGCAGCCGTCACCGGTAACGGAAGCGCCGACAAGGCGCAGGTCACCGCGATGGTGATGCGTATTCTCGGCCTGCAGGTCGCACCGACGCCCGCGGACGCCGCGGATGCTCTCGCGCTCGGGATCTGTCATTGTTGGCGGGCTCCGATGATCGCCCGGATGGCACAGGCCGAGAAGATGGCGGCGGAGCAGAAGCGCAAGTACGAAGCGAGGCTCGCTGAGGAGCGCAAGGCACGTGCGGCACGCAAGTCCGCAGCCGAGCGTGAGGTGGCACGAAAGGCAGGTGCGCGGTGATCGCGTCGATACGCGGCGAAGTCCTCGAGATCGCCCTCGATCACGCCGTGTTGGAAGCGTCGGGCGTCGGATACCGCGTCAACGCGACGCCCGCGACACTCGGAACGTTGAGCCGCGGCGCCGAGTCGAGGTTGCTGACCACGATGATCGTCCGCGAGGACTCGATGACCCTGTACGGCTTCTCGGACAACGAGACGCGTGACCTCTTCTCGCTGCTGTTGACGGTGTCCGGCGTCGGGCCGCGCATCGCGATGGCGACGTTGGCGGTCCTCGACCCGCATGCGCTGCGTACGGCACTCGCGGACAGCAATGTGACGGCGTTGACGCGTGTGCCCGGGATCGGCAAGCGCGGCGCCGAACGCATGATCGTCGAGCTGCGAGACAAGGTCGACGCGATCGTCGGATCGTCGGGTGTTCCGTTGCCGTCCGGCAGCGCCGCCGGTTCACCGGTACGTGATCAGATCGTCGAAGCGCTCACGGGACTCGGCTTCGCCGTCAAACAGGCCGAGGACGCCACCGATTCGGTCCTCGCGGCGCAGCCCGACGCGTCGACATCGGCCGCGCTGCGGTCGGCTCTGGCCTACCTGAGCAAGAGCAAATGACCGACGAGTCCGACATCGACGAGTCGCAGGTGACCGCCCAGGCCACCCCGGACGATCTCGACATCGAAACGAGCCTGCGACCGAAGTCGCTGACGGATTTCATCGGCCAACCCCGTGTGCGGGAGCAGCTGCAACTGGTGCTGTCCGGTGCCAAGCTCCGCGGTGGCACTCCGGACCACATTCTGATGTCGGGACCTCCCGGTCTCGGCAAGACCTCGATGGCGATGATCATCGCTCAAGAACTCGGTACGTCCCTGCGCTTGACGTCGGGGCCCGCGCTCGAACGGGCGGGCGATCTCGCCGCCATGCTCAGCAACCTCGTCGAGGGTGACGTTCTGTTCATCGACGAGATCCACCGCATCGCTCGACCTGCCGAGGAAATGCTGTATCTCGCGATGGAGGACTTTCGGGTCGACGTCGTGGTCGGCAAAGGTCCCGGCGCCACGTCCATACCCCTCGAAGTCGCGCCGTTCACCCTCGTCGGCGCCACCACCAGGTCCGGCGCATTGACCGGCCCGCTGCGAGACCGGTTCGGCTTCGTCGCTCACATGGATTTCTACGAGCCGGAGGAACTCGAGCGCATTCTGCTCCGGTCGGCCGGAATCCTGGGT
Organism: Rhodococcus sp. B10; assembly: GCF_011770055.1. NCBI lineage: Bacteria > Bacillati > Actinomycetota > Actinomycetes > Mycobacteriales > Nocardiaceae > Rhodococcus > Rhodococcus sp. B10. The sequence goes on from NZ_JAAFYV010000020.1 coordinate 76,515, forward strand.
GTCCCGATCGACAAGGGCGGGTGCGCCGAGATCGCGGGACGGTCCAGGGGCACGCCTCGTATCGCCAACCGTCTGCTCCGACGTGTCCGCGACTACGCCGACGTGCGCGGCGACGGCACCGTGACGAAGGACACCGCAAAAGCGGCGCTCGTGGTCTACGACGTCGACGACCTGGGCCTCGACCGACTCGACCGGGCCGTCCTCAGCGCGCTGATCCGCAGCTTCGGGGGAGGGCCGGTGGGCGTGTCGACGCTGGCAGTGGCGGTCGGCGAAGAACCTGCGACGGTCGAGGAAGTGTGCGAGCCGTTCCTGGTCCGAGCCGGAATGATCGCGCGCACCCCGCGCGGACGCGTCGCCACGGCAGCCGCGTGGGAGCACCTGGGTCTCGTGCCTCCTCCGGATCTCGCCATCGGCGGTATCACGGTTCGGGCGAGCGAGCCTCAACAGGGCCTATTCGAATAATCTGCTGATAATCGGTGGGAGCCGAGCAGTGGACGACCCCGGTAATGGCACACTGGGGGCCATGCACGGACTCCGCTGCGGAGTTCGAGCGTGCGCACCGCACGTACCGATGACTTTCCGAACACCCCGTACTACGAAACTTCGAGGACTGACGTAAAGATGGAACTGCTCTTCCCGCTCCTGATCGTGGCCCTGCTCGTACCGATGTTCCTGAACGTCCGCAAGCAGAAGAAAATCATGGCCGACACGCAGGCGCTGCAGGATTCGCTGAAGATCGGCGACGAGGTCGTCACCACCGCCGGGCTGTACGCACGTGTCGTGCTCGTCGAGGACGACACCGTCGACCTCGAAATCGCCGACGGCATCGTCACCACGTGGTCGCGCGCCGTCGTCCGCGAAGTTCTTCCCGCCGACACCGAGGGCGACGAGGAATTCTCCGCGCCCGACGACCTGTCCGGCATCGGTGGCTCCACTCCGTCGCTCGAGAAGCCGGCACCCCAGGCTCCCGCAGACGAAACCACCTCGCAGACCACGCGTCGCCTCGACAAGGAGTGACCTCGGCCCAGCACCGTCGCCGCTGTCGGACCTGATCCGGCAGCGGTTTCGCGTGCCGGGGAACGCGTCCCCCTCGTCCGACCCAGCATGCCGTCCGAAAGCCCAGAGGAGAATCACACACCGTGGCACCTTCCAGCGGATCGGTGCATCCAGGTCGCTATCTAGCCGTGTTCGCGGTTCTGATGGCTGCCGTGTATGCACTGGTCTTCTTCACCGGAGACAAGTCGCCGAGTCCCAAACTGGGCATCGACCTGCAGGGCGGCACGCGCGTCACCTTGACCGCACGAACCCCTGACGGCAGCGCGCCGAGCCAGGACAGCTTGAAGCAGGCTCAGCAGATCATCGAGACGCGCGTCAACGGTCTCGGCGTCTCGGGGTCCGAGGTCGTCATCGACGGCGACAACCTGGTCATCACGGTTCCCGGCGACGACAGCTCGCAGGCTCGATCGCTCGGACAGACGGCACGTCTGTTCATTCGGCCCGTCCAGAGCGCCTTGCAGCCGTCGGCCGGCGCGCAGGCGCCTGCGACCGAGACGCCGGCTCCGGCCGCGCCGACAACCGAGGCACCGGCACCTGCAGGCGATTCGGTCCCGCAGGGACGCCCGTTCCCGGCTCAGGACCCGAGCGCAGTCGACCCGACTCCCTCTCCCGAAGCCCCCGCTGCGGACACCACGTCGTCCGAGGAGCCCGCGACCGAAGGCACCGAGAGCGAGCAGGCCGCCGCACAGATCGCCGAGGCCAAAGCCTCGCGGCAGAGCGAAGACCCTCAGGTTCAGCAGACTGCGGCCGCGACGATCGACTGCAACGCGCCCGACCCGCTGCAGGGTAACGACGACCCGGCGCTGCCCCTCGTCGCGTGCTCCACGGACGGTACCGCGGTCTACATCCTCGGCCCGAGCATCATCGACGGACAGCAGATCGCGGATGCGACGTCGGGTTTCAACACCCAGCAGTCGCGTCACGAGGTCAGTTTGAGTTTCGACTCCGAAGGAAGCACCACGTGGGCACAGTTCACCGGTGCCAACATCGGTAGTCAGGCCGCGTTCACGCTCGACTCCAAGGTCGTCAGCGCCCCGCAGATCCAGGGCGCGACGCCCGCCGGCAGCGCGACGTCGATCACGGGGCAGTTCACCGCCCAGTCCGCGGCCGAGTTGGCGAACACCCTGAAGTACGGATCGTTGCCGCTGTCGTTCGCGTCGTCGGAAGCCGAAACGGTGTCCGCGACTCTCGGCCTCGCATCGCTCGAGGCGGGCCTCATCGCGGGCGCGATCGGTCTGGCCCTCGTGCTGGTGTACTGCCTGATCTACTACCGGGCGCTCGGACTGCTGACGGCGTTGTCACTGGTCCTGGCCGGGTTGATGGTCTACGGCATCCTGGTACTGCTCGGTCGGTGGATCAACTTCACCCTCGACCTGGCAGGTATCGCCGGTCTGATCATCGGCATCGGTATGACCGCCGACTCGTTCGTGGTGTTCTTCGAACGCATCAAGGACGAGATTCGCGAGGGACGCAGCTTCCGGTCCGCCGTTCCGCGAGGATGGGCTCGCGCCCGCAAGACGATCCTGTCCGGTAACGCGGTCAGCTTCATCGCCGCCGCTGTGCTGTACGTGCTCGCCGTCGGCCAGGTGCGTGGATTCGCGTTCACCCTCGGCCTGACGACGATCCTCGACGTCGTGGTCGTCGTTCTCGTCACGTGGCCGCTCGTCTACCTGGCGTCCAAGTCCACGTTCTGGTCCAAGCCCGGGGTCAACGGCCTCGGCGCCGTCGCCGAGATCGCGCAGGAACGCAAACGTGCGGCCGCGCGACCGAAGCCCGACACTGCGGCCGCCGCGCCGACCAAGGGGGCATGACATGTCCGATTCTCCCCGCAGCGACGTCGAAGGTTCGACGCTCGTGAAGGACGCCGACGTCGCACAGGACGCTCAGCCGCATCATGGTTGGCTGAATCGCCTCTACACCGGTACCGGTGCGTTCGAGGTCGTCGGACGCCGGCGCTTCTACTACCTGCTGACCGGTGCGATCGTCTTGATCTGCCTGCTGAGCATGGTCTTCCGCGGCTTCACGCTCGGCATCGACTTCGAGGGTGGAACGAGGATCCAGCTCCCGGCCGCCGACAATGTCAGCACCGAGCAGGTCGAGACCGTCTTCTCCGACACGCTCGGTTTCGAGCCGGTGTCGGTGCAGACCGTCGGTTCCGGCGCCGCGGCCACCGTGCAGGTGCGGTCCGAGGCCCTCGACGCAGGCCAGGTCGACAGCGTCAAGACCGCCTTGTTCGACGCGTTCCAGCCCGTCGACGGCAGCGGAACCGCCACGCCGAACGCGATCAGCGTGTCCGACGTGAGTGAGACGTGGGGTGGGCAGATCACGCAGAAGGCGTTGATCGCGCTCGTGGTGTTCCTGGTGATCGTCAGTATCTACATCTCGATACGCTACGAACGGGACATGGCGTTGGCGGCGCTCGCCGCGCTCGGGTTCGACCTGTTGGTCACAGCCGGTGTCTACTCGCTCGTCGGATTCGAGGTGACTCCGGCGACGGTCATCGGTCTGCTCACGATCCTCGGTTTCTCGCTCTACGACTCCGTCGTCGTGTTCGACAAGGTCGAGGAGAACACTCGCGGCATCCTGCACCTGAACCGCAAGACGTACGCCGAGCAGGCCAACCTGGCGGTCAACCAGACGTTGATGAGGTCGATCAACACGACCGTCATCGGTGTGCTTCCGGTGCTGGCGTTGATGATCGTGGCGGTGTGGCTGCTCGGCGTCGGAACGCTGAAGGACCTGGCCCTCGTCCAGCTCGTCGGCATGATCGTCGGCGCGTACTCGTCGATCTTCTTCGCGACGCCGCTGCTCGTCACGCTCAAGGAGAAGTGGGGTCCGGTCGCAGCGCACACCAGGAAGGTGTTGGCCAAGCGCGCCGAGGCGGCCCAGCGCGGCGGGGGAGCCACGCCTGCCGTCGCCGTCGCGTCCAAGGCTCCCGCGTCGGTGACTCCGACGCCCGGTTCGCGGCCGACCGGAAAGCGGAACAAGAAGAGGCGTTGATGCACGCACGGATCGGGGTAGTGCGCACGACGACGGCAGCGGTGGCTGCCGTCGTCACGGCATCGGTCGTAGCGGGCTGTTCGGCAGCCGAGGACCAGGTTCCGTCCATCGGGTACGCGCTCGACAACGTCGTCTCGACGTACAACGCGAACACCGTCGACGGCGCGGCATCGGGTGCGCGACAAGCGTTCCCGCGGGTGCAGACCGGGTTCAGCTATCTGGGGCCGGAGGGAGAAGCGCTGGCGGACAACGACATCGGCAGTGCGGCCGTCGTGCCCGGCGACGTGCTGACGGTGCGGTACGTGATCGCGCCACAGGCCGTGTACTCCGACGGGGTTCCGATGACGTGCGACGATCTCGTGCTGACATGGGCTGCCAACAGCGGCCGCTTCGTGGCGGGCGAGAACGATCTGCCACTGTTCGACGCGGCGTCGACGGCCGGGTACAAGGACATCGATCAGGTCGCCTGCAGCGCGGGAGCCAAGGAAGCCACGGTCACGTTCCGGGCCGGGCGCTCGTACTCGGACTGGCGAAATCTGTTCGGCGCCACCGACATTCTCCCCGCCCATGTCGCAGCCCGGGTGGCAGGCGTTCCCGACGTCGTCGCGCCGATCGCGTCGGACGACCTCGACGTCGTCGGCCGCATCGCCGAATTCTGGAACACCGGGTGGAATCTGACGCCCGGCTCGGTCGACACGTCGTTGCTGCCGTCGAACGGTCCGTATCGGGTCGATTCCTACACCGCGGACGGCGGTCTCGTACTCGTCGCCAACGACAAGTGGTGGGGCATCGCCCCGTCCACCGATCGAATAGTCGTGTGGCCCAAGGGAACCGACATTCAGTCTCGTGCCGGTGACGGCGAACTGGAAGTCATCGACCACGGGGCGGGTAACGACGTCCCGGCGGACGGGTTCGCACGTACCGACTATCCGTCCACCGGCATCGAGCAACTGACGTTCGCGACGAGCGGTGCACTCGCCCCGTCGGCTGCGCGTCGTGCGATCGCGCTGTGCACGCCGCGACAGTCCTTGTTCGACAGCTACGGTCACCCCGGTTTCGACGAGACGACCGGTGTCGGGTCGGGCGTCGTCGATTCGCGTCTCGTTCGCGTCGACGATCTGCTGTACGCGCCGGTGGCGGCGACGGCGGCGAACCGGTTCCGTCAGCCCGACATCGCCACGGCGACGGCCGAACTCGCCGGTGCAGGCATCGACGGCCTCACCGTCCGTATCGGATACCTCGCGCCGGATTCGCGTCGCGCCCAGATCGTCGCGGACATCGCGGCCGCGTGCGCACCGGCCGGAATCACGGTGCAGGACGCGGGTTCACCGCAGTTCTCGCCGACGGCACTCCGAACGGGCGAGGTGGACGCGATTCTCGGTTCCACGGCGTCGGCGTCCGGTGCCGCGGGTTCGGTGTCCGACGCGACTGCCCACGACAGTCTGCACAGCGGTGCGGGCAGCAACGTCGGCGGCTACGCGAACGGTCGTATCGACGCGATCGTCGACCAACTGTCCGTGGAAACCTCGGATGCCTCGCGTCTCGCGCTGTCGACCGAGGGCGAGAACATTCTGTGGAACGACATGCCGTCGTTGCCACTGTTCTCGGCCCCGCGAACCGCGGCCGTGGCCGACGGTATGGGCAACGTCGTCGTCGATCCGACGGCCGCGGGTATCGGCTGGAACATGGACAGGTGGATACTTCTTCGGTGAGTAGACACAGCGACCCGTCCGTGACGACCGAGAGCACGGCGTCGAAGAACATCGACCGACTCGTACGGTGGGCGGACGACTTCCCGACCGCGGGTGTGCGTTTCGCCGATCTGACCCCGGTGTTCGCCGACGCCGTCGGTCTTTCATCCGTCATCGACGAGCTGGCCGTCGCGGGCGAGGGCACCGATCTCGTCGCCGGTATCGACGCCCGCGGATTCCTGCTCGGGGCAGGCGTGGCGTTGGCACTCGGTTCGGGAGTTCTGGCCATGCGCAAAGCGGGCAAGCTTCCTCCGCCGGTGGTGTCCCAGCGATACGAACTCGAATACGGCGCAGCCGAACTGGAGATCCCCGAGGCGATTGATGTCTCGGGCCGCCGTGTTCTCGTCGTCGACGACGTGCTGGCCACCGGTGGCACCATCGCCGCGGCCGCGGAGCTGCTGCGAGGGCGCGGCGCCGAGATCGTCGGTGCCGCCGTCGTCCTCGAGATCGCTGCGCTCGGTGGACGTTCGCGATGCGAGGGGTACCCGGTCACCTGCCTGAAGCAGGTGTGAGGACTAAAGTTGTCCCATACTGCGTTCCAAGCGGGAGCGACACGACGCAGACAGCGCGGCAGGAGGCGATCACATGACCCGTTCCGTCGACCGATCCGTGCCAGAACGATCCAGGCCGGAGACCGAGCAGAACGACGCGGGGGAGCAGCAGGCCACGCCGTCTCGGGCGGCAACCGGTAGAACCACGCCCGCGGTGCCGACGTCGGCGTCGAGACGAGTCCGCGCGCGACTGGCGCGTCGTATCACGGCCGGACGCAGCACGGCGGTCAAGCCGGTGCTAGAGCCGCTGGTGTCCATGCACCGGGAGTTGTACCCGAAAGCCGATCTCGCGCTGCTGCAGCGGGCGTACGACGTCGCCGACGAACGGCATGCGACGCAGATGCGCAAGTCGGGCGATCCGTACATCACCCATCCGCTCGCCGTCGCGAACATTCTCGCCGAGCTGGGCATGGACACGACGACGCTCGTCGCCGCGCTGCTGCACGACACCGTCGAGGACACCGGGTATTCGCTGACTCAGCTGACCGACGAGTTCGGCGAAGAGGTCGCGCACCTGGTCGACGGCGTCACCAAGCTGGACAAGGTCGTTCTCGGGTCCGCGGCCGAGGGCGAAACCATCCGCAAGATGATCATCGCCATGGCCCGCGACCCGCGTGTGCTCGTCATCAAGGTCGCCGACCGGTTGCACAACATGCGCACGATGCGGTTCCTGCCGCCGGAGAAGCAGGCGCGCAAGGCCAAGGAGACGCTGGAGGTCATCGCGCCGCTCGCGCATCGCCTCGGCATGGCGACGGTCAAGTGGGAACTCGAGGACCTCGCGTTCGCGATCCTGCACCCCAAGAAGTACGACGAGATCGTCCGCCTGGTCGCAGATCGGGCGCCGTCGAGGGACACCTACCTCGAGAAGGTGCGTGCCGAGATCAACGCGTCGCTGTCCGCGTCGCGCATCAGTGCCGCGGTCGAGGGGCGTCCCAAGCACTACTGGTCGATCTACCAGAAGATGATCGTCAAGGGGCGCGACTTCGACGACATCCACGATCTCGTCGGCGTTCGCATCCTGTGCGACGAAATTCGCGACTGTTACGCCGCGGTCGGCGTCGTGCACTCGCTGTGGCAGCCGATGGCAGGCCGGTTCAAGGACTACATCGCGCAGCCGCGGTACGGGGTCTACCAGTCGTTGCACACCACCGTCGTCGGTCCGGAGGGCAAGCCGCTCGAAGTGCAGATTCGCACCCGCGACATGCACAGGACGGCCGAGTTCGGCATCGCCGCGCATTGGCGCTACAAGGAGACACGCGGCAAGCACGGCAGCGACAACGCCGAGGTCGACGACATGGCGTGGATGCGTCAGTTGCTCGACTGGCAGCGTGAAGCCGCCGACCCGGGCGAGTTCCTCGAATCACTGCGCTACGACCTCGCGGTCAAGGAAATCTTCGTCTTCACGCCGAAGGGCGACGTCGTGACGCTGCCCGCCGGGTCCTGTCCGGTGGACTTCGCGTACGCCGTGCACACCGAGGTCGGGCACCGCTGTATCGGCGCCCGCGTCAACGGCAGACTCGTCGCCTTGGAACGCACGCTCGACAACGGTGAGGTCGTCGAGGTCTTCACGTCGAAGGCCGTCAACGCCGGGCCGAGCCGTGACTGGCAGGGGTTCGTCGTCTCGCCGCGCGCGAAGACGAAGATCCGCCAGTGGTTCGCGAAGGAGCGCCGCGAGGAAGCACTCGAAGCAGGCAAGGATGCGATCGCCAAGGAGGTCCGCCGCGGCGGTCTTCCGTTGCAGCGGTTGATGAATGCCGAGTCGATGTCGACCATCGCTCACGAACTGCGCTACGTCGACGTGTCGGCGTTGTACACGGCTGTCGGCGAGAGCCACGTGTCCGCGCAACACGTCGTCCAGCGGCTCGTCGCGCACCTGGGCGGGGTCGGTGACGTCGAGGAGCAGTTGGCCGAGAGGGCAACGCCGTCGACCATTCCGACGCGGCCGCGTCACGTCGGCGATGCGGGCGTGCTCGTGTCCGGTACCGAGGGCGTCGTGGCCAAACTCGCCAAGTGCTGCACCCCGGTCCCGGGTGACGAGATTCTCGGCTTCGTGACGCGAGGAGGTTCGGTGAGTGTGCACCGGACCGACTGCACCAACGCGAAGTCGCTCGGTGAGCAGTCGGAACGATTCATCGACGTGCAGTGGGCTCCGTCGGCGTCGTCGGTGTTCCTGGTGGCGATTCAGATCGAGGCGCTCGACCGGCATCGGCTTCTGTCCGACGTGACGAAGGCGTTGGCGGACGAGAAGGTCAACATCCTGTCGGCGTCGGTGGCGACGTCGGGCGATCGCGTCGCGATCAGCAAGTTCACGTTCGAAATGGGTGACCCGAAGCACCTGGGCCACGTGTTGAACGTCGTACGCAACGTCGAAGGCGTCTACGACGTCTACCGACTCACGTCGGCGGCGTAAGGCGGCGTCGCCGCCCGTGAGTGGCGAATGTACAGCCCGCTGTACATTCGCACTCACGTGGCGCTACTGCGCGACTACCGTCTCGAGCGTGACCTCGGCGTTCGGCGCACCGTCTCCACCGGGGGTCGCGACGCCCGCCGCTGCGACCTTGTCGAGCGTGGCGAGTCCTTCCTCGGAGATCGTGCCGAACACGGTGTACTGCGGCGGCAACACGGAATCCGCGTAGACGAGGAAGAACTGGCTTCCGTTCGTGTCCGGACCGGCGTTCGCCATCGCGACGGTGCCACGCGGGTACACGACCGGCTGCGACGACGCGGGATCTCCGACGGGATATGCCGTGGTCGGGTATTCGTTCGCGAACTCGTAGCCCGGGCCGCGGTTGCCCTGCCCGGACGGGTCACCGCACTGCAGGACTTCGAGTCCCGGCGTCGTGGTCAGCCGGTGGCAGGTCGTGTCGTCGAAGTAGCTCTGCGTCGCCAGACTGGTGAAACTGTTGACGGTGCACGGAGCTTCGCCGCGGTCGAGAACCAGCTGAATCGGGCCTTGGCTCGTCGTGATCGCGACGTCGACGGTGCCTTGCGTCGACACCCCGTCGGTCGCCGGTGGGGTGTTGTCCTTGATGGCGGGCGTCGCCTCCGGGTAGTCGCACGTCGTCGTCGACGCCTCGGGTGACGGAACAGCGGGCAGAGCGCCGAACCGGCTGAGGTCGAGCTGCTGCTGCTCCGTCGTCGGCGCGGCCGAGGTGGTCGAGCCGGCCGAGCCGGACGTCGTCGACGACGCGGTGCCGGAACCGTCGGACGAGCAGCCGGCCACGAGAAGGGCGACGGCGGCTGCGCCGGCGAGGACTGCGGGTGAGGTACGGCGCATCACAGGTCACTCACCATCGACGTGATGTCCACGGGCTGCGCGGGCTTGCCGTCCTGGGCGCCGCCTTCCACGCCTGCGGCTGCGATCTTGTCCAACGTCTGCAGTCCCGTCTCGTCGATGGTGCCGAACACTGTGTACGCGGGAGGAAGCGTCGAGTCGCCGTACACGAGGAAGAACTGGCTGCCGTTGGTGCCGGGTCCGGCATTGGCCATCGCGATGGTGCCACGGGGGTACGTGATCGGTTCGTCGGCTGCCGGGTCACCCTCGGCGAACTGGTCGGCGGGGAATTCGTCGGCGAATTCGTATCCGGGGCCGCCCATTCCGGTACCGGCCGGGTCACCGCACTGGAGCACGCTCAGCGAGGCGCTCGTCGTCAGTCGGTGGCACGAGGTGCCGTCGAAGTAGCCCTGATTGGCCAGGGAGACGAAGCTGTTCACGGTGCACGGGGACTTGGGGTTGTTCAGGGTCAGGCCGATGTTGCCCTGCGACGTCGCCATGCTGTAGCTCAGCGGTTCGTCCGACGTCGGAACGCCGTCGGTGCGCGGGGGAGTGTTCTCCTTGGCCGCGGGCTGTGCCGACGCAGGGTAGGCGCAGGTCACGGTGTCGGGCAGCGGCTCGGACCGGCCGTCGGCGATGAGCGTGTCCGAGGACGGCGTAGCGGACGCGGTGGTGGTCTCCGACTCGTCGTCGCCGCCTCGGGTCAACGCGAACACCACGGCGACCGCTCCGACCACCACGACGACGCCCAGTACGGATCCTGCGATCGTCAGCTGCTTGCGCTTCTTCGCACGCTCGGCACGGCGTTCGAGCTGCCGCTCGAGTTTCCTTTTCGCCGCCTCACGCCGCTGCTCGTTGCTGGGCACTTCGGTATCCTCCTGCTCGTCCAGGGCCGAAACCGGCCGTGAGTGAGTGTGCCATTACTTCCTGAGAAGTGACTGACGGGCATCACAGGCGCACAGTGCCGGAGTGGAGCCTGCAGGAACGACCGGATTACTGTGGACGAACTACCTGGCCGCAACCCTTAGGAGCTAGTGCTGTGCTCGTCACCGGATTCCCGGCGGGGATGTTCCAGACCAACTGCTACATCCTCGCGCAGGACGACGCGACCGAATGTGTCGTCGTCGATCCCGGACAGGATGCTGCGGAACCGTTGATCGAGTTCTTGAACTCGTCGTCCATGACGCCGGTCGCGGTGCTGTTGACACACGGTCATCTCGATCACACGTGGTCGGTCGCACCGGTGTGCGCCAAGTTCGGTATCCCGGCCTACATCCACGACGACGACCGCTACATGCTCTCCGATCCGCTGCGCGGGACAGGTCCGACGCTCGCCGCGCTGTTGGGCGACGCGGAGTTCCACGAGCCCGAGACGGTCGAGAATCTGGTCGGAGGTTCCACACTCGAGCTCGCGGGCATCACGTTCGAGGTTCTGCACACGCCGGGGCACACGCAGGGATCGGTTGTCTTCACGACCGACGTCGACACCCCGGACGGCACGGCAACGATCGCGTTGACGGGCGACACGTTGTTCGCGGGTTCGATCGGGCGCACCGACCTACCCGGCGGCAACCACGAGCAACTGCTGGCCTCGATCGCGACCACACTGTTGCCGCTGGCCGACGAGACGGTGATCCTGCCCGGCCATGGCGGCCAGAGCACGATCGGCCAGGAACGGGCGTCGAACCCTTTCCTCGTTGGACTGTCCGGCCCCGAACAAGGAACACTGTGACCGTGAGCAAGCCGTCTACGTTCTCTGCGCCCAAGGGCATTCCCGACTACGTTCCTCCGAACTCGGCCGAGTTCGTCGCCGTCCGCGAGGGCCTGCTGAATGCAGCCCGCAACGCCGGATACGGACACATCGAACTGCCGATATTCGAGGACACCGGATTGTTCGCGCGCGGCGTCGGCGAGTCGACGGACGTCGTCAGCAAGGAGATGTACACGTTCGCGGACCGCGGTGACCGGTCCGTCACGCTGCGCCCCGAGGGGACAGCCGGCGTGATGCGTGCGGTCATCGAGCACGGACTCGATCGCGGCGCGCTCCCCGTCAAGCTCGCGTACGCAGGACCGTTCTTCCGGTACGAACGTCCGCAGGCAGGTCGCTACCGGCAGCTGCAGCAGGTCGGCGTGGAGGCCATCGGCGTCGACGACCCTGCACTCGACGCCGAGGTCGTCGCCGTCGCCGACGCGGGGTTCCGCAGCCTCGGGCTGACCGATTTCCGGCTGGAGATCACCTCGCTCGGCGACGACACGTGCCGACCGCAGTATCGAGAGCTGTTGCAGCAGTTCCTGTTCGCGCTTCCGCTCGACCCCGAGACGCGTAAGCGCGCCGAGATCAACCCGTTGCGCGTGCTGGACGACAAGCGGCCCGACGTGCGTGAGATGACCGCCGACGCACCGCTCATGCTCGATCACCTGTCCGAGACCGCCAAGGCGCACTTCGACGAGGTCCTCGGACACCTCGACGCGTTGAAGGTCCCGTACGTCGTCAATCCACGTATGGTCCGCGGCCTGGACTACTACACCAAGACGACGTTCGAATTCGTCCACGACGGCCTCGGGGCGCAGTCCGGCATCGGGGGCGGCGGCCGCTACGACGGACTGATGGCCCAGCTCGGCGGTCAGGAGTTGTCGGGTATCGGTTTCGGGCTCGGCGTCGACCGCACCATGCTCGCTCTCGCCGCCGAGGGCAAGTCGGCCGGTTCCGCGGCGCGTTGCGAGGTGTTCGGAGTGCCGCTCGGAACCGACGCGAAGGCTCAGCTCGTGGCGATCGCCGGACAGCTGCGGACCAAGAACATCAGCGTCGATCTGGCGTACGGCAACCGCGGAGTCAAGGGTGCGATGAAGGCCGCCGACCGGTCCGGCGCGCGCTACGCGTTGGTTCTGGGCGACAAGGAACTGGCCGAACGCGTCGTGGTCGTCAAGGATCTGTCGACCGGTGAGCAGAAGGAAACGCCGCTGGCCGACGTCGTCGCCGTGTTGGAGTCCGAACTTGCCGGCTGACGGCCGGGGCGCCGATCACGTCGACCTCGATCTCGTACCGGCCGAACTGATCGCGCCACGCCTGCGCAAGGTGGCCGTCGGCGCCGTCGTCGTCGGCGTCCTGCTTGCCGTGATCGCGAGTTTCTTTCTGCCCGTTGCGGTCGCGGTCGTCCTCGGCGTCGTGGTCGCGGTCCCGGCAGCGGGATCGGCGTGGGTGGGGCTGCGTCGACGCCTGTGGCTCGACGGCACGACCCTGCATGCGCGTGGCGCCGTCCGCACGCGGGCGCTCGACGTACCCACGCTCGTCTCGGCGGAGGTCCAAGTACGCACCGCGCGCATCGATCAGATCTCGCTTCGCCTGTACGACGGGCGAACTCGCGTCTCGATCCCGCTCGCTCTCTACACCCAGGGCGGCGGCCGCGAGCTGCCGATTCTGTCGCTACGGGCGCTCGCCGACGCGTTGTGGACGAGCGAGCTGGTTCCCGCGGCTGCGGTCGCGTCGGTCCTCGTCGACCAACTCAAGGCGGAGGCACGGGACGCGGGCCTGAACGAACGCCCGCTGTACCGTGCGATCGAGCTGGTGAGGGAAGCCGGGCGGACGCCGATGGCCACCCTCACCGATCGTGAAGTGGCAGGCTTGTCGAGCTGACGGGTCTACGTCACCAAAAAGGCGTCGAGGACAACGGATTCGGCCGACCTGGTACCCGACGTCACGACGAGAGCACGGTTCAAGTAAGTGAACTGCGGCACCGATGTCGCGATGTCGAGTGTGCCGCGGAAGTAGTACGTCGCGGGGTCGACTTCCTCGGTTCCGTTCAGCGATTCGATCACCTCGGCAGGCCCGAACTGAAAGCCCCGGTACGTCAGCGACAGATAACCGCCGTCGGTCAGTTCCAACGTCAGCTCGGCACTGAATTCGGTGCAGCCGTCCGGGCGTGTCACCCCGAAGACGGACGCCGAACCCGCAAGTGTCCCTTCGATGTCCGGGCCAGGCGCGGCACCGCCGAGGATCGGAGTCACGACGCGCGCACCGCCGGGAACGCTGCCGACGTCGATCGGAACGCCGAGCGTCAGGCCAAGGCGGAGAATGGGTTCGAGAGTGGGCGCGATGGGTGCAGACACGTGGGGGAACGCTCCTCGGGGCGACGAAAGGGATCGGGTACACGCTATCTTCCCGTCGTGATTCGTGGCGTCTTGACACGGCCTAGAACACATGTTCGACTAGTGGGCATGCGATGGTCCGGTCAGACGCTCGATGCCGCCGACGAGGGCGCGCTTCCCGGTCTGGAGCGGTCGGGTCTGGTGCGCAGCGTACAGACACCCGAGTTCGAGGGCATCACGTTCCACGAGGTGCTGTGCAAGAGTGCGCTCAACAAGATCAGCGGTGACGCGTCGCTTCCGTTCACGTGGACCGTCAATCCGGCGCGCGGGTGCTCGCACGCGTGCCGCTACTGCTTCGCTCGGCCGACGCACGAGTACCTCGATCTCGATGCCGGAACGGATTTCGACACTCAGATCGTCGTCAAGACCAACATCGCCGCGGTGCTCCGCAAGGAACTCGCACGCAAGTCGTGGAAGCGAGAGCCGGTTGCGCTCGGAACCAACACCGACCCGTATCAGCGTGCGGAGGGCCGGTATCGGTTGATGCCCGGCATCATTCGCGCGCTCGCGGAGTCCGGTACACCGTTCTCGATTCTCACCAAGGGCACGTTGTTGCGACGTGACCTCCCGTTGCTGACGCTCGCCTCGCAGCAGGTCGAGGTGCGCATCAACGTCAGTCTGGCCATCCACGACGCGGATCTGCAGAAGCAACTCGAACCGGGGACGCCGAGTCCGCGGGCGCGTCTCGACCTGATTCGGGCAGTGCGCGACGCGGGACTGACGTGCGGTGTGCTGGTGGCGCCCGTCATTCCGTTCCTCACCGACGGTGCCCGCCAACTCGACGCGTTGATCGGCGCGCTCGCCGACGCAGGCGCCACGTCCGTCTCCGCGATGCCGATGCATCTGCGGTCGTCCACGAAGGACTGGTTCCTGTCGTGGCTCGCCGAACAGCATCCCGCGCTGGTGCGTCGGTACCGACAGCTGTACGGCCACGGCGCCTACGTCACGCCCGAATACAAGGCATGGCTGCGTCAGCGCATCGACCCTCTGCTCGACGAGCACGGCTTCGGCGTCGGAGAGTCCCGGTCGATGCCCGAGAACGTGCCGGCGGATCCGGGCCGGGCAGCGGACGCTCGAACGCCCGCGCTGACTCTGTTCTGACGCGTCATCTCAGAGCCGGAGGCGCATCGAGGTCACGCGCGGAGAACGTGTCGCAGGCGGCTACCTGCCCGGTGCGGTAGCCGGCCAGGAACCACTGTTGACGCTGTTCGGACGAGCCGTGCGTCCACCCCTCGGGGTTGACGCGTCCGCTCGATGCTTGCTGGATTCGATCGTCGCCGACCGACGACGCCGCGGACAGCGCGTCGCGGATGTCGTCGTCGGTGAGGGGTTCGAGGAACGGCTCGCCGGTGTTCGGATCCTCGATCGCGGCAGCGTGGTGCGCCCAGATGCCTGCGTAGCAGTCGGCCTGCAGTTCGACGCGCACCGCGCCCGATTGCGCGCCCTGCGGATCCGCCTGAGCGCGGCCGATGTCGCCGAGTTGGTTCTGGATGTGGTGGCCGACCTCGTGGGCGACGACGTACTCCTGCGCCAACGGGCCACCGCTGGACCCGAAGCGGTCGACGAGAACCTGGAAGAAGCTCGTGTCGAAGTACGCGGTGGAGTCGGCGGGGCAGTAGAACGGGCCGACGGCGCTCGTGGCGTTACCGCAGCCGGTGTTGGTCGAGCCGGAGAACAGACGCACTGCGGGCTGGACGTACGCGACTCCGGTCTGCGGCTGTAGCTGCGATTCCCAGACGGTGTCGAGGCTGCCGACGGTGAAGTTGACGCGGCAATCGACGTTCGCATTCGCGTCGGCGCCGGTCTCGCAGTTCTCGAGTGTGCCCGCTCCCGACTCGTACTGACCCGAGTTGTCCGCCGATCCGCTGAGCTGGCCGAGCAGCGAGCCGGGGTCGCCGCCGAACAGCAGCGCGAGCACCAGGATGACGAGTCCGCCTGCACCACCGCCGAGTGCGATCTTGCCTCCGCGGCCGCCACCGCCGCCGCCGACCGACACGCGGCCGGGCTGCATCCTGGCGCCTTCTCTGAACGTCATCGCCCAATCCTCTCGCGGAGTCCGTGCCCCGACGGAGTCGGATGAACCGTCGGTCGAGTAGCAGCTTCCCATGCGGGCGAGGTATCCGTTTCCGGTCCGGGTACGTGTCTCCGTAGGATCGGTACTCGACGAACACTCTCGACCCCATTTTTTCGAAAGGAAACCCGTGCTGCGCACCCACCTCGCCGGCTCCCTCAGAGCCGAGCACGTCGATCGAACAGTCACACTGACGGGTTGGGTGGCGCGTCGTCGCGATCACGGAGGTGTCATCTTCATCGACCTCCGTGATGCTTCCGGCGTCGCGCAGGTCGTGTTCCGCGAGGGCGACGTTGCCGAGAAGGCACACCGTCTGCGCGCCGAGTACGTGGTCAAGGTCGTCGGCAAGGTCGAAGAGCGTCCCGAGGGCAACCAGAACTACGAGATTCCCACCGGCGCGATCGAGGTCGATGCGACCGACATCGAGGTGCTGTCCGAGAGCGCACCGCTGCCGTTCCAGCTGGACGACCAGCCGGGTGAGGAAGCGCGCCTGAAGTACCGCTACCTGGATCTGCGCCGCGAGGGCCCGGGTCACGCCATTCGTCTGCGCTCGCACGTCAACGCGGCGGCGCGCGGTGTTCTGGCGCACCACGAATTCGTCGAGGTCGAGACACCGACGCTGACTCGGTCGACGCCCGAGGGTGCCCGCGACTTCCTGGTGCCCGCACGGTTGCAGCCCGGAAGCTTCTACGCTCTGCCGCAGAGCCCCCAGCTGTTCAAGCAGCTGCTGATGGTCGGCGGCATCGAGCGGTACTACCAGATCGCGCGCTGCTATCGAGACGAGGACTTCCGCGCCGATCGGCAGCCGGAATTCACGCAGCTCGACATCGAGATGAGCTTCGTCACGCAGGACGACGTGATTCTGCTCGCCGAGGAAATCCTCGCCGCGCTGTGGAAGCTCGTCGGACACGAGTTCACGTCGGCGATTCCTCGCATCACCTACGCCGAGGCGATGCGTCGCTACGGTTCGGACAAGCCGGACCTTCGCTTCGACATCGAACTCGTCGAGTGCACGGATTTCTTCTCCGACACCACGTTCCGCGTCTTCCAGGCGCCGTACGTCGGCGCCGTCGTGATGCCGGGCGGTGCGTCGCAGCCGCGTAAGCAGCTCGACAAATGGCAGGAATTCGCAAAGCAGCGCGGACACAAAGGTCTGGCGTACGTCCTCGTCGCCGAGGACGGAACTCTCGGCGGACCCGTCGCCAAGAACCTCACCGACGCCGAACGCGACGGCATCGCAGCGCACGTCGGTGCCGCGCCCGGTGACGCGATCTTCTTCTCCGCAGGACCGGTCAAGGCGTCGCGTGGCCTGCTCGGCGCGGTACGCGGCGAGATCGCCCGCAAGCTCGACCTCATCGACCCGAAGGCGTGGGCGTTCGTCTGGGTCGTCGACGCGCCGTTGTTCGAGCCCGCATCCGACGCGACCGCCAGCGGTGACGTCGCCGTCGGTTCGGGCGCGTGGACCGCAGTGCACCATGCGTTCACGTCGCCGAAGCCCGAGTCGATGGACACGTTCGACACCGATCCCGGTTCGGCTCTCGCCTACGCCTACGACATCGTGTGCAACGGCAACGAGATCGGCGGCGGCAGTATTCGTATCCACCGCAAGGACATTCAGGAACGCGTCTTCGCGATCATGGGTATCGACGAGGCCGAGGCGCAGGAGAAATTCGGCTTCCTGCTCGACGCCTTCAGCTACGGCGCGCCCCCGCACGGCGGGATCGCGTTCGGCTGGGACCGCATCACGGCATTGCTGGCAGGCGTCGACTCGATCCGTGAGGTCATCGCATTTCCGAAGTCCGGCGGTGGCGTCGACCCGCTGACGGACGCGCCTGCGCCGATCACACCGTTGCAGCGCAAGGAATCCGGTATCGACGCGAAGCCGGAGAAGCGGGACGAGAAGGTCGACGCGGACGCCGCGTCGGAGTAACACGAACACCACGAAGCCCTCCTGCGATCTGTCGCAGGAGGGCTTCGGTGTCGGTTCGCGACCCGTCAGGCGGGCAGGGACTGCGAGACGACGCGGTACGCGTACGTCGACGCGATCATTGTGATCGGGATGGTGACGAGAAGGCCCAAGCCGCACGGAATCACGCCGAGAATGTTGATGCCGACGAGTGCCAGTGCCAGCAGAATCAGCTGGCCTGCATTCGACGAGATCGCCTTGACGCTCGACTTGATGGCAGTGATCGCATCCTGATTGCGATCGATGACGAACTGAAGTGTCCACCACGTCAGGAACGTCAGGATGATGCCGGGAATGATCAGCAGGACGAACCCGACCAACACCAGGATGCCGACGAGGAAGCTCGCGAGAATGATCGCGGCCACGTTGCCGAACTGGAAGAACGACCCGATCGCGGGCTTGTTGCCGTCGACCTCGTGCAGGGCGCCGCGAATGAGGGACGCCTGAATGAGGTAGCCGACGAC
The DNA here is from genome assembly GCF_011770055.1 of Rhodococcus sp. B10. Taxonomy (NCBI): domain Bacteria; kingdom Bacillati; phylum Actinomycetota; class Actinomycetes; order Mycobacteriales; family Nocardiaceae; genus Rhodococcus; species Rhodococcus sp. B10. The sequence goes on from NZ_JAAFYV010000020.1 coordinate 94,794, forward strand.
GGTGCTGATCACCGTGCCGATGATGGCCAGGGCGCCGAACCCGGCCGAGAGATCTCCTGACGTGTCGGTACCGCCGAAGATCAGGTTGATCACGATCTGGATGACCGCGGCGATCACCGCGATACCGATCCAGACTCCGGCGTTGTCCTTGAATCGATTCCAGCCGAAGGACACCGCGTCGCCGACGCTCAACGTCGTCGGCACGCCGCGGTAGTTTCCTCCGCCGTAGTTTCCTGCGCCGTAGTTGCCGGGTCCGTAGTTCCCGGGCGGCGGCGGGTAGTTACCAGGAGGCGGCGGGTAGTTACCAGGAGGCGGTGGATAATTGCCGGGAGGGGGCGGGTAGCCGC
>NZ_JAAFYV010000021.1:0-93795 GCF_011770055.1 Rhodococcus sp. B10
CTCCCCGGAACGGCTCGCCGAGGTCGAGGACCTACTCAACAACCGTCCTCGTAGGACCCTCGGATGGGATACTCCTCTGAAGGCATACGACAAGACGCTCGTTGCGATGACCGCTTGAGACCGCCGTGTAGCCCGCTATACATTCGCACTCACAAGACGTCCTGGACCTTGTCGGCCGGTCGTGCGAGCACGGTCCCCTTGTCGGTCTTCACGATCGGACGCTCGATGAGGATGGGGTGATCGACCATGGCGGCAATCAGTTCGTCGTCCGACGCGTCGGCGAGACCCAGTTCTTTGTAGACGGCTTCCTTCGTGCGGATGGCCTGCGACGGCGTCAGGCCCGCGTCGTCGAGCAGCTTGCGTAGCCCGTCCTTCGTCGGCGGAGTCTCGAGGTACTTGACGACGGTCGGCTCGATCCCCGCCTCCTGGATCGCCTTCAGCACCGTCCGGGACGTGTTGCAGCGAGGGTTGTGGTAGATGATCGCGCTGGTGGTCATGACAGAGGATCTTGCCACTGTTTGTCCACGGGGCCCGGCGGGTAGGCGTCGGGAATGACTGATCGACGAGTAGTGATTGCCGGAGGACACGGAAAAATCGCTCAGCAGTTGACCGAAGTGCTGACTGCGCAGGGCGATCGGGCGGTGGCGTTGATCCGAAATCCCGACCACAGCAACGCCGTGGCGGCCCTGGGCGCGTTGCCGGAGGTCATCGATCTCGAACACGCATCGGTCGACGACGTCGCCGCACTCTTGCACGACGCCGACGCGGCCGTCTTCGCTGCGGGCGCGGGAGCGTCGGGAGGCGTCGAACGCAAGGACACCGTGGACCGGGCGGGCTCGGTGTTGCTGGCCGACGCGGCCGAGAAGGCAGGCGTGAAGCGGTTCGTCCAGGTCAGCTCGTTCGGCGCGGGCGAACCCGTCGCCGACGACGCCGAGGACACGTGGAAGGCGTACATCGCGGCCAAGACCGCGGCCGAAGAGGACCTGAAAGCGCGAACGAAGCTGGACTGGACCATCGTTCGACCGGGCGGATTGACCGACGACGACCCGACGGGACACGTCACGCTGTCGGAACCACCGCTGGAGCGCGGAACCGTGCCGCGTGCCGACGTCGCGCACGTCATCGCCCTGGTGCTCGAAACGCCGTCGACGATCGGGAAGACCGTGATGTTGACGTCGGGGGACACCCCGGTCGAGGACGCAGTCAAGGGCGTGTAGCCGGCGTAGGTTCTCCGTATGCACGTGCGTATCGACCCGGCGTCGAAGACCCCGCTGTACGAACAACTTCGCGCCGGGATCCTCGACCAGGTGCGTAGCGGAGAACTGATCGCGGAGACCAAGATTCCGACGGTGCGCGGTCTCGCCGAGGAATTGCAGATCGCGCCGCACACCGTTGCGAAGGCGTACAAGGAACTCGAAGCCCAGGGCGTCATCGAAGCACGCGGTCGGCTCGGAACCTTCATCGCGTCGGGTGGTGACCCCACCGAGGACAACGCCGCACGCGCAGCCGTCGCGTACGTGGCGGAGTTGCGCGCGTTGGGAATGGACGACGATCGCATCAGAGAACTCGTCGACACAGCACTCCGTCGAGGTTGACGCTTCAACAACGATGTGCCAGGGTGGTCGGGTCCCGTTGCCGTGCCCGAAGGAATTCTCATGAACTCGACCATCTTCCGCGACTTCGCCACCCTGGTTGCCCGGATCGGCCTGGGCATCGTCTTCATCGCCCACGGTTGGCAGAAGCTCAACACCAACGGTCTCGACGCCACCAAAGCCGGATTCGAAGGAATGGGCGTACCGCTACCTGCCGTGTCCGCCTACTTCGCGACGTTCGTCGAGCTGGTCGGCGGCATCGCGCTTCTGCTCGGCATCTTCACCCCGATCGTCGGCATCCTGCTGTTCCTCGACATGGTCGGTGCGTTCGCGTTCGTGCACTACGACCTCGGAGTCTTCGTGTCCGAGGGTGGCTACGAACTCGTCGTCGCGCTGGGCGTCGGCTCGCTGTTGCTCGCGGCTGTCGGTGCCGGACGCTTCAGCCTCGACGGTGTCTTCGGCGGTAAGACGAGCTTCTCGAAAGCTCGCGCATAACGCTTGCGGCACAGGCGCTTTGCACCCGTGCGCGCGAATGTACAGCCCGCTCTACATTCGCGCGCACGTGGCGCGCTAGCGCCAACTGGGCAGCCACAACTGCCGCTGCCACATCTCGGGCGTGATGGGCATGGCCGTCAGGATGGGCCACAACCAGATGAAGTTCGCGATGACGAGGCCGACGTAGAGGCACACCAACAGCAGTCCGGTGCCTCTCCGTTCGGCCGAGGCACGCGCCGATCCGATGATCTGCCCGAGTATCAGCGCGAAGCCCATCACCATGAACGGCGCGAGGGCGACGGCGTAGAAGTAATACATCTGACGATCGAGCGTCAGGAACCACGGCAGAAAACCCGCGGCGTAACCGGTGAGCACGACGGCGAAGCGCCAGTCGCGTCGCACGAACACCATCCACATGCACCAGAGCAGCATCGGGACGGCGAGCCACCACATGGCCGGGGTACCGATCAACATGATGGCTTTGACGCACGACCCCGCCGAGCAGCCCTGGACGGTGTCGCCGTCGGCGAAGTAGTACAGCATGGGCCGCAGACCCATCGGCCACGTCCACGGCTTCGATTCCCACGGGTGGTGATTGCCGGCCGAGTTCGTCAGACCGGAGTGGAAGTCCAGCACGTTGCCGCTGTAGTACCACAGTGACCGCAGCGCGCCCGGCACGAACGAGAAAGGCCCGTCCGTCCCGATCTGATTTCCGACGGCGTGACGATCGACGCCGTTCTCGCTCGCGAACCACCCTGCGTACGTGCACAGATAGACGAACACGGGGATCACGACGAGTGCGTAGAGGCCCGGACCGATGTCGCGCACGGCAGTGCCGAGCCAGGGGCGTCGAACACCGTTCGCGCGTCGGGCCGCGAGATCGAAAGCGACACACAGCAGTCCGAAGAAGGCAATGAAGTACACGCCGGACCACTTGGTGCCACATGCGAGTCCGAGCAGTATGCCCGCGCCGAACCTCCACCACCGCACGCCGAGTCGGGGGCCGAATTCGCTTGCGTCGATGCGTCCTTCGAGCCGGACCCTGGCCATGCGCGCGCGTACGTCGTCGCGGTCCACGACGAGACATCCCATCGCCGCGGTGACGAAGAACGCCAGGAAGATGTCGAGCATCCCGATGCGCGACGACACGAACGTGACTCCGTCGACGATCAACAGGATTCCGGCGATCGCACCTACAAGAGTCGACCGTGCCAAGCGTCGCACCGTGCGAATCACGATCAGCACCAACAACGTTCCGAGCAGCGCGGCCGAGAAGCGCCACCCCCAGCCGTTGTAGCCGAAGATCGCCTCGCCGACCGCGATCAACTGCTTGCCGACGGGCGGGTGCACGACGAGCCCGTACGCCGGGTTGTCCTCGATTCCGCCGCCGGTGAGGACCTGCCACCCTTGCGGCGCGTAGTGCTTCTCGTCGAACACCGGAGTGCCGGCATCGGTCGGGTAGCGCAGCATCGCGAACCGTGTGACGGCGGCGATGGCCGTGATGACCAGTGTGACGATCCAACCCCGCATGCGGTCGACGTCGCGGTAGAGATCGGCAGCCCGAGACGTCGGACCGGGACTGACGACGTACCGCTCGGTCAACAAGGTCACATGCCGATGGTAGGCGGCGGGCCGCGATACGGGACGATGGAGGCATGCTGATCCTTGCCGCAACCCCCATGGGCGACGTCGGCGACGCGTCGCCACGACTGCGCGACGCGCTCGCGACGGCCGAGGTCGTCGCGGCCGAGGACACGCGTCGCACCAAGCAGTTGGCGTCGGCGCTCGGGGTGACGATCACCGGCAAGGTGGTCAGCTTCTACGACCAGGTCGAGTCCAACCGTCTGCCGATGCTCGTCGACGCCGTCCGCGAAGGGAAGAAAGTCCTTCTCGTCACCGATGCGGGCATGCCGTCGGTCAGCGATCCCGGCTATCGACTCGTCGCCGCGTGCGTCGAGAACGACCTGCCGGTCACGTGCCTCCCTGGCCCCTCCGCGGTGACGACGGCACTTGCGCTCTCCGGTCTGCCCGTCGAACGCTTCTGTTTCGACGGCTTCCCACCGCGCAAGCAGGGACAGCGTCGTGCGTTCTTCGAGACCCTGAAGACCGAACCGCGGGCGTGCGTGTTCTTCGAGGCGCCGCATCGTCTGGATGCGTGCCTGGCCGACGCGGTCGCCGTGCTCGGCTCCGAACGACGCGCCGCCGTCTGCCGAGAGCTCACCAAGACCTACGAAGAGGTCAAGCGTGGAACCCTCGGCGAACTCGCGACGTGGGCCGCCGACGGGGTCCGCGGCGAGATCACCGTGGTTCTCGCCGGCGCACAACGCGTCGTCGAGAACCCCGAGGACCTGATCGACGACGTCGAAGAGCTGGTCGCGTCGGGCATGCGGCTCAAGGACGCGTGCGCCCAGCTGGCGGTGAACGGCGTCGGCAAGCGGGAACTGTACGAGGCAGTCCTCGCATCGCGGGCGGGAGTGGAGCCTGCGGAATGACCAGATCTACACCAGGGCGGGAGTGGAGCCTGCGGAATGACCAGGACCTACGTCTAACCCACGACCTGCTGCCGTAGCCCCTCGGTCGCGGCTTCGAGCACCGTCTTGGTGCCCTTCTTGACGAGGAAACCGGGCACCGGGATCTTCGGGTCGACCGTCAGCGAGAACGCGACGTGCGTGCCCTTCTCGGTCGCCGTCAGCGTGTACTCGCCGTGCTGCGCCTTCTGCTGCGAGCTTTCGACGAGATCCCACGACACCTTGTCGTCCGACCAGGTGTATTCGACGACCTGATCGTCGTTGATACCGAGGATCGACACGGCCATCTTGACGTGGTGCGGCTTCCCGTCGTCGTACCGATCCACGACCTCGATCTTCTTGTGGACCGGCGACCACGACGGCAACCCTTCGACGTCGGCGAGAACCTCGAGCACAGCTGCGGGTTCGGCCGCGATGTCGACCTCTTTGTTTCCTGTTACTGCCATGGTTGCAACGTTACTCACGCAGTGCTCGGGGCGGCGTCGAATGCGCAGTGCGATCGCACGAACTCGCCGATCTCGATCATCGCCCGACGTGCCTCCGGCAGGAAATCGGCCGCCTGGAAGACGTGCACCTGCTCGTCCCACACCTGCAGTTCGCACTCGACGCCCGCCTCCTCGAGGCGGATGGCCATGAGTTCGGCGTCGGCGAGAACCATTTCGGTCGAACCGACCTGGATCAATACCGGCGGAAGACCGGTCAGATCGGCGTCGACCGGCGAGATGCGAGGCCCGCGCTTGCCCTCGACGACGATCTTCGCGTCGACCCGGTCGGCCATCACCGTCAGCGCCGGAACCGCACCGGCCGGGAACACGGCACACTTCCGCGCGTTCTCGTGCTCGATCTTGCGCGTCGGGTCCATGTCGGTCAGTGGTGACATGACGAAGATGCCCGCAGGTCTGGGCAGGTTCACGGTCCGCAAAGCCAACGCGACCATGAACGCCAGATAACCGCCGGCGGAGTCACCTGCGATGAAGATCTGATCGGGCCGATAGCCGGCCGCAAGCAGGTAACGGTAGCCGTCGACGCCGTCTTCGACCGCGTGTGAGATCGGGTTTCTCGGCATCATGCGGTAGTCCACCGACAGAACCGGCGCGTCGGCGCTCTGCGAGACACGGGAGACGAGTCGGCGGTGGGTGTTCATGCCGCAACAGACGAACGCGCCTCCGTGCAGGTAGAGCACGACGTTGTCCTCCGAGACGCCGTCGGCGGTGACCCATTCCGCCCCACAGTCGGCGAGTTCGACGCGTCGGCTCCTGGTGCCCTTGAGCTGGGGAACCAACCGTCCGGCGTAATCGATCACGTGAAACGGCCACGGAAGATGTGCCGTCCTGGCCCAGACGGACAGAAACGGACGGACCGTGTGCTGCAGATACGCGGCGAGTGCCTTCGACGCCAGGCTTCCGCTGGGCATGTCGGCCCGGCTCGACGTGTGGGTAGCCGGGGTGAATCCCGGCCTTGGCGTAGCGGTGAGCACCGTTGTCATGCGCTCGCCTCCGATCTGCAGTTGCGTAGGACCATCGGTAACGGACAATAACCAGAGACTTAGGTCCTTTAAACGTAGAGTCGTGTTCGACGTCACACCGTTATGCAAACTAGGTGTAAAGGTGATCGCACATGGCCCTGATGCCCGTTACCGAATCCATGTTCCTGATCGCGGAATCGCGGGAGCACCCGATGCACGTCGGGGGTCTCCAACTGTTCGTTCCCGCAGGTGAACCGCATGATCTCGCAGACGAGATCCACCGCAGGTTCACAGGCGGTGAGGTGCACGACTTGTTCCGCAAACGGCCAGGCAGGCCAGTCGACATCGTCGGCAAACTCGCGTGGTCTCGCGAGACCGACATCGACTTCGAATACCACGTACGACGCGTGGTTCTTCCGTCTCCCGGGAGGATTCGAGAATTGTTCCAATTCCTCTCTCTTCACCACAGTACGCCTCTTGACAGATACCGTCCGATGTGGGAGCTGCACATCGTCGAGGGGTTGGCCGACGGGAGGATCGCGCTCTACACCAAGGTGCACCACTCGCTCGTCGACGGCGTGTCCGCTCTGAAGCTGATGCTGAACACGCTGACCGAGGATCCGGACGACCGAAACGGCGTCGCGACGTGGGACCCGAGCCTGTTCGACGGCAAGCCGAAGCGTCGCAGTCCGTCGACTCTCGAACGGATCACCGGAGGTCTGTCGACGGGGCTCGGACTCGCGGGGGACATGTTCGATTTCGTCCCGGCCGCGGCGCGCATCGGACTGCGTGCGTTGCGTGACGAAGGTGCGCAGCTGCCGCTGCGCGCACCGCGGACGATGTTCAACGTTCCGATCGGAGGTGCGAGACGATTCGCCGCCGATACGTGGTCGATCGAGCGAATGCGTTCGGTGGCAGAGAGATTGGACATCACGCTCAACGACGTGGTGCTGGCGATGTGTGCAGGCGCCCTACGTGCCTACCTGCTCGGCGAGAACGCGCTCCCCGAATCTCCTTTGATCGCAATGGTTCCCGTGTCGCTGCGCAAGCCGGGTGAGGGCGACGCGGCAGGCAACTCGGTGACGACCATTCTGTGCAATCTCGGCACGCACGAGTCGGACCCGATGACCCGATTGCAGTGCATCACCGAATCGACGACGCGCGGCAAGGACATGATGCGCGAGCTGAACACGTTGGAGTCCTTGGCATTCGGGGCCGTGACGATGCTGCCGTTGCTGTTCGGTCCGGTTCCGGGATTCGTGCGTAGCACCCCGCCGCCGTTCAACGTCATCATCTCCAACGTTCCGGGCTCGCCGAAGGAGCTGTACTGGAACGGAGCACGTCTCGACGGCATCTACCCGGCATCGATCGTATGCGACGGCATGGCGCTCAACATCACCGTCGCCAGCAACGGGGATTCGCTGAACTTCGGGCTCGTCGGATGTCGTCGTAGCGTCCCGCATCTGCAGCGGATGTTGACGCATCTCGAGACGTCACTGCAGGAGTTGGAGAAGGCGGCGTAGCCGCACGTGCGCGCGAATGTATAGCCCGCTACACATTCGCACGCACGGCGCGTAGTGCCTACTCGTACTTCGGGAACACCGGCGACGGCGCGGGCAATGCCTCACCGGGCACGATGCGCGTCGCGATGTCGCTGAACTGGTGCGCCGGGTTGCCGAGCTGTTCGAGGATCTTCGCCGCCGAACCGGGCATCACCGGCTGCACGAGAATGCCGACGATGCGCAGTACCTCGAGCGTCACGTACAGGACGGTCGCCATGCGGGCCGGATCGGTCTTGCGCAGCACCCACGGTTCCTGCTGCGAGAAGTACCGGTTGGTCTCGCCGAGCACCGACCAGATCGCCTCTAGTGCGGAATGCAGCGCCTGGACGTCGAACTCCTTGCGGCAGATGTCCAGTAGCGCGTCGGCGCGGGCCAGCAGAGCCTCGTCGTCCGCGGTGAACTCGCCGGGCGTCGGAACCTTGCCCTCGAGATTCTTCGCGACCATGGTCAGCGACCGCTGGGCCAAGTTGCCGAGTTCGTTGGACAGGTCCGCGTTCATCCGCGTCACAATGGCCTCGGGGCTGTAGCTGCCGTCCTGGCCGTAGGACACCTCGCGTAGCAGGAAGAAGCGCAGCGGGTCCAGACCGAACTCGGCGACCAGATCGAACGGGTCGACGACGTTGCCGACCGACTTGGACATCTTCTCGCCCTTGTTGTTCAGGAAGCCGTGCACGAACACACGCTGCGGCAACTCGATACCCGCCGACATCAGGAACGCAGGCCAGAACACGGTGTGGAACCGCGTGATGTCCTTGCCGATGATGTGCAGGCTCGCGGGCCAGAACTTTCGGAACTTCTCCGACGACGTATCGGGGTAGCCGACGCCGGTTAGGTAGTTCGTCAACGCGTCGACCCACACGTACATGACGTGGTCGGGGTCGTTCGGAACCTGGACGCCCCAGTCGAACGTCGTCCGAGAGATCGACAGATCCTTCAGTCCACTCTTGACGAAGTTGACGATCTCGTTGCGACGCGTCGCAGGTGCGATGAACTCCGGCTGCGTCTCGTACAGCTCCAGCAGCTTGTCCTGATAGGCCGACAGCCGGAAGAAGTAGGTGGACTCCTCCGTCCACTCGACGGGCGTCTTCGTCTCGGTGGCGACACGCGATCCGTCGTCGACGACCGTCGTCTCACCCTCGGTGTAGAAGGCCTCGTCGCGCACCGAGTACCAGCCCGCGTACGTGTCGAGATAGATGTCTCCGCGCTCGACCATCTTGGTCCAGATGGCCTTGCTCGCCTCGAGATGATCGGCGTCCGTCGTACGGATGAACCGGTCGTAGGAGATGTCGAGCGTCTTGTCCAGCTCCTGGAACACATCCGAGTTACGTGCTGCCAGGTCGCGGACGTCGATGCCTTCCTTGACTGCGGTCTGCTGCATCTTCAGGCCGTGCTCGTCCGTGCCCGTCAGGAACATGACGTCGAATCCGTCGAGGCGCTTGAAGCGCGCGATGACGTCGGTCGAGATGTACTCGTACGCATGCCCGATGTGCGGGGCACCGTTCGGGTACGCGATCGCGGTCGTGACGTAGAAGGTGGGCCGTGAGGCATCAGCTGGCGCAGTCATGGTGGCGCCTACTCTATCGGCGTGAGAAGAGAACGTCCCGCGCCACCTTTGCCCGAGCCGCTGCACAGCCTCGTCGACGCGCACACACACCTCGACGCGTGCGGTGCCACCGATGCCGCGTCGACGGCCGAGATTCTCGATCGCGCCGAATCCGTCGGCGTCGGACGCGTGGTGACCGTGGCCGACGACCTGGCTGCCGCGCGTTTCGCCGTCGACGCAGCCCAGTGGGACCCGCGGGTGTGGGCGGCCGTCGCCATTCATCCCACCCGCGCCAACGTGCTCGACGACGCCGTGAAGGCCGAGATCGAGCGGTTGGCATCCGATCCTCGCGTCGTCGCTGTCGGGGAGACCGGCCTCGATTACTACTGGCCGGGCAAGCTGGACGGCTGCGCGACGATCGACGAGCAGCACGACGGCTTTCGCTGGCACATCGATCTCGCGAAGCGTCTCGGCAAGCCGCTGATGATCCACAACCGCGAGGCCGACGAGGATCTGCTGTCCGTGTTGAAGCACGAAGGCGCTCCCGAGACGGTGATCTTCCACTGCTTCTCGTCGGGACCCGAGATCGCGCGAGCCTGCATCGACGCGGGCTACGTGCTCAGTCTGTCGGGCACCGTCAGTTTCAAGAACGCGCACGCTCTGCGTGAGGCGGCAGTGCTGATTCCCGACGACCAACTGCTCGTCGAGACCGATGCGCCGTTCCTGACGCCGCACCCGTTCCGGGGTGCGCCCAACGAGTCGTACTGCCTGCCGTACACGGCGCGGGCACTGGCGGAGATTCGTGGCCAGGATCCTGTCGAGCTGGCGTCGCACGTCACCGAGAACGCCGAGCGGGTGTATGCGCTGCGCGCCCGTGCGTGAACAGTCGGACCCTGGGCCAACCAAGCGCGCACGGGTGGCGTAGCCGCACCTCGGTTGCGGGAACTCCACCTTTTCGTTACCGTACCGTGATCCCCCCGCCGGGCGTTTCGCGAAACGGTAACGCTCCCGAGTCCAGGAATTGCTTTGTCTGGTATTACCCGCCTGAATTCGACCAGGTCGCTCACGTTGTATCTGGTAGTCGCCGCTCTGCTGGCCACTCTCATCGTCGGCGGCGCTGTCGCGGTCGCACGTCACAAGACGGTGACGATCGACGTCGACGGTGAGCTGATCTCACTCAGCACGATGACGTCCGACGTCAACGGAGCGTTGGAAGCCGCCGGTTACGCCCCGGGTGACAAGGATCTCGTCGCCCCGGCCGGTGACACCGAGCTGTCCGACGGCGAAACCGTCGTCCTGCGTCGCGCGCGTGAGCTGAACGTGACCGTCGACGGCCAGGAAGAGCAGATCTGGACAACGGCGCTGACCGTCGACGAGGCGTTGTCACAGATGGATCTCGCCGAGGACGTGCACGTGTCCGCGTCGCGCGGTGAGCGTCTGCCGCTCGAGGGAACGAATCTCGACGTCGCGACGCCGAAGGAGGTCTCCGTCGTCGACGGTGCCGCGGCGCCGACGCCTCTGACCCTGGCCGCGCCGACCGTGCGCGAGTTCCTCGAGGAAGCGGGAATGCCGCTCGAGCAGGCCGACACCGTGACGCCGGGTCCCGACGAGAAGGTCACCGAGGGTGCCCAGATCGTCGTGACGCGCGACCGTACCGAGACCAAGTCGGAGACCACCGAGGTCGCAGCCCCCGAGCAGCGCATCGAGGATCCGACGATGAACATGAGCCGCACCGTCGTCGAGAATCCTGGTTCGCCGGGCGTCTCGGACATCACGTGGAACATCAACCTCGTCAACGGCCAGGAAGTCGGACGCGAGAAGGTCACCGAGGTCGTCAAGGTCCCCGCGCAGCCGAAGGTCGTCCGGGTCGGCGCGAAACCCGGCACCGAGGTCCCTCCCGTCGAGAACGGCGCCATCTGGGATGCGCTCGCACAGTGCGAGGCCACCGGTAACTGGGCCATCAACACCGGCAACGGTTTCTACGGCGGCGTGCAGTTCGACCAGAACACGTGGGAGCGCCAGGGCGGCCTCCGCTACGCGCCTCGTGCCGACCTCGCGACGCGCGAGGAGCAGATCGCGATTGCGTCGGTCACCCAGAAGTCGCAGGGCTGGGGCGCGTGGCCTGCCTGCACCAGCCGTCTCGGCTACCGGTAGCGGGTGCGTACAGTCTTCGAAGTGTCAGAACATGTGAGGGAACCCGCGGCGTTGCTCGGGCCCGCGGAAGTGCGATCTCTCGCCGCAGAATTGGACGTCCGTCCCACCAAGACGCTCGGACAGAACTTCGTGCACGACGCCAACACCGTGCGTCGCATCGTCGCGTCGGCAGGCGTCGGTGGCGCCGACACCGTTCTCGAAGTCGGCCCCGGTCTCGGATCGCTGACGCTTGCGCTCCTCGATGTCGCCGACGCGGTCGTCGCCGTCGAGATCGACCCGAAACTCGCCGCGCGGTTGCCGGTCACGGCCGCCGAACGTGCGCCGTCGCAGGCCGATCAGCTCACCGTCGTTCTGTCCGACGCGATGAAGGTGCGTGCGTCGGACATTCCGGGTGAGCCGTCCGCGCTGGTGGCCAACCTTCCGTACAACGTCGCGGTTCCCGTTCTGCTGCACCTGTTCTCGGAGTTGCCGTCGCTACGCACCGCGCTGGTGATGGTGCAGGCAGAGGTCGCCGACCGTCTCGCCGCGGACCCGGGCAGCAAGATCTACGGCATCCCGAGCGTCAAGGCCAACTTCTTCGGCACCGTCAAACGTGCAGGCTCCGTTGGTCGTTCGGTGTTCTGGCCGGTGCCCAAGGTCGAATCCGGGCTCGTGCGTATCGACCGGTACGAGAACCCGCCGTGGTCGATGGACGACGAACATCGCCGTCGCGTGTTCTCGGTCGTCGATGCCGCATTCGCGCAGCGGCGCAAGACATTACGTGCGGCGTTGTCCGGTTGGGCGGGTTCGGCAGTCGAAGCCGAGCGTCGTCTGCGTGCGGCGGACATCGACCCGTCGGCGCGTGGGGAGACTCTCGACGCGGCCGCGTACGTGCGTCTTGCCGGCGTCACCCCGTCTTCCTGATCGGCATCGATGTCACGCGGCATCCGATAGACAGTTGCTACGGACCATCGATGCCGGCGGGAGCGCGCACACTCGCCAGGTACCGCTCACTCACTTTGCTGTGCCATTCGGCGACCTTCCGGCATTCGTCGCGCAGTTCGGCGGGTTCGACGACGGTGAAATCGGTGTCGAAGGCGTACAGCCACCGCGCGATCGACTGCAGCGAATCGCCCGACAACACGATCGTGCACGTGTCGTCGGTGCCGGATTCGAGTGTGCCCCAGTGCTCGTCGACCATCGGCGCGATCGTCTCGATGGCCGCGTGCAACAGGATTCGCGCTTTCACCTGCGTGTACGCGTGGTCGATTCCTTTCGCGACGAACGCCGCGGCACCGCCGTCGGGAAGTTCGCGACGCGTGAACCGCGGACCCGTCGGGATTTTCGGTTCCATGCGGTCGACGCGGAAGGACCGCCAGTCGTCGCGCATGATGTCCCATCCGAGCAGATACCAGCGGGCACCGGCACGCACGAGGCTGTACGGCTCGACCTCGCGCCTGGCTTCGGTGCCGTCGTGCCTGCGGTAGTCGAAGCGCAGGCGTTCACGGTTGTGACAGACGCCCGCCACGGTCGCGAGAACCGACGCGTCGACGGCCGAGCGCGCGGGCCGCTCGACGACGTCGATCCGCAACGCGTCGAGTCGATGTTGGATGCGCGACGGCATCACCTGACGCAATTTGGTCAGCGCCCGCAGCGAGGCCTCGCCGATGCCCGCGACCGAGCCGCCGGCCGCGCTCTGCAGGCCGAACGCGACGGCGAGCGCTTCGTCGTCGTCGAGAAGCAGCGGGGGCATCTCGGCGCCTGCACCCAGCTGATATCCGCCGCCGACGCCCGAGGTGGCGTTGACCGGGTAGCCGATCTCGCGGAGCTTGTCGACGTCGCGGCGCACGGTTCGCGGCGTGACATTCAGGCGCTCGGCGAGGTCCGCGCCCGCCCAGTCCCGACGTGTCTGCAGCAGCGACAACAATCTGAGCAGTCGTGCCGATGTTTCCCGCATAGCTCAGATGATGGCATCGATCGCGGACGATTGCCGTCCTCGATCAGCGGGCAGGAGGAGTGTCGTCGCATTTCTCCACTACTGTTGACTCTCGTGCTCTCAGTCGTTCCCAGCCCCGTCGTCGTTCGGGCGCCGTCGAAGGTCAACCTCCACCTGTCGGTCGGTGACCAGCGCGCCGACGGCTATCACGAGCTGACGACGGTCTTCCAGGCGCTGTCGCTGTCCGACGAGGTCTCGGTCGTGCCCGCGAAAGCTCTGAGGGTGTCCGTGCGGGGCGAGAACGCGTCGTCCGTTCCGACCGACGAGCGGAACCTCGTGTGGAAAGCTGCGGTCCTGCTTGCCGGCGCGGTCGGCCGCGAGCCGCTCGTCGACATCACCATCGACAAGGGCATCCCCGTCGCCGGTGGCATGGCGGGTGGCAGCACCGACGCGGCGGCGACGTTGGTCGCATTGAACGCGCTGTGGGAGCTCGATCTGTCGCGTGAGGAACTGACCGACTTGGCCGCCCAGCTCGGCAGCGACGTGCCGTTCGTTCTGCACGGCGGCACCGCCGTCGGAACCGGACGCGGTGAGAAACTGCTTCCCGTGTTGTCGCGCAACACGTTCCACTGGGTGCTCGCGCTCGCCAAGGGCGGCTTGCAGACTCCCGCCGTGTTCCGCGAACTGGACGAACTTCGCGAGAAGGGTTCACCGCCGCGCATCGGTGAACCCGAAGAGCTGATGCATGCCCTGGCATCCGGGGATGCGACGGCGTTGGCGCCGTTGCTCGGCAACGATCTGCAAGCCGCCGCGGTGTCGTTGCTCCCGCAATTGCGTCGTACCTTGCGCGCGGGCGTCGCGGCAGGCGCGTTGGCGGGCATCGTGTCGGGTTCGGGCCCGACGTGTGCGTTCCTGTGTGCCGACTCCGACACTGCCGTCGCGGTCGGTGCCGAACTGTCCGGTGCAGGCGTGTGCCGCACCGTGCGTGTTGCGAGCGGTCCGGTTCCCGGCGCTCGTGTCGTTACTAGTGAATCGATTGGTTTTTCTTGATGGTCAATCTCGTCAACCTCGAAAACGTCTCGAAGTCCTTCGGCGTCAAGCCACTTCTCGACGGTGTCTCCCTCGGCGTGCAGGAGGGCGAACGCATCGGAATGTTCGGCCTCAACGGCGGCGGGAAGACGACGACGCTCGAGGTGCTCGCCGGGCTCGAACCGCCGGACTCGGGCCGCGTCAGCCGCGTCGGGGGACTGCGGATGGCCGTCGTCACGCAGCGCGGTGTCCTGCCGCCCGGATCGACCGTCGGACAGGTGGTTCTGGATCCGCTCGGCATGGCAGAACACGAATGGGCCGGTGACGCGCGCGTCCGAAACATATTGACGGGCATCGGAATCGCCGATCTCGGTCCCGAGGGCAGTTCGGGTCTCGACGCGTCGATCGACAACCTGTCCGGAGGCGAGCGCCGACGCGTCGCACTGGCGGCGGCTCTCGTACAGGATCTCGACCTTCTCGTACTCGACGAGCCCACCAACCACCTCGACGTCGAAGGTGTGCAATGGCTTGCGGCGCACTTGGTTTCGCGACGCAGTGCACTCGTCGTCGTCACGCACGACCGCTGGTTCCTCGACACCGTCGCGACGCGGACGTGGGAGGTCGTCGGCGGCCGCGTCGAAGCGTACGAGGGTGGCTACAACGACTGGATCTTCGCGCGGGCCGAACGCGCTCGTCAGGCCGACGCGTCGGAGGAACGTCGACGCAACCTGGCGCGCAAGGAACTCGCATGGCTGCGCCGCGGTGCGCCCGCTCGAACGTCGAAGCCGAAGTACCGCATCGAAGCCGCCGAGGCGCTGATCGCCGACGTCCCCGCGCCCCGTGACTCCGTGGCGCTGGCGTCGTTCGCGACCCGCAGGCTGGGGCGTGTCGTCATCGAACTCGAGGATGCGCGTCTGGAGACGCCCGACGGCCGGGTCCTGGTGCGGGACTTCACGTGGCGTCTCGCGCCGGGAGAACGCGTCGGCCTCGTCGGCGTCAACGGCTCGGGCAAGACTACTCTGCTGCGCACGCTGGCCGGCGAACTGGAACCGGCGGCGGGCAAGCGAATTCAGGGCCAGACCGTCAAGATCGGCTGGCTGAAGCAGGAATTGGACGACCTGCCGAAGACCCTGCGGGTACTCGAAGCCGTCAAGGAGGTCGCCGAGCGAATCACGCTGGGCGACAAGGAAATTTCGGCAGGCCAGCTCGCGGAGCGGCTGGGGTTCACGCCTGCGCGTCAGCGCACTCCTGTCGGCGATCTGTCCGGTGGAGAACGACGCCGCCTGCAGCTCACCCGTGTGCTGATGGCCGAGCCCAACGTGCTGCTGCTCGACGAGCCGACCAACGACCTCGACATCGACACGCTGCAGCAGCTCGAAGATCTGCTCGACGGCTGGGCAGGCACGCTCGTCGTCATCAGTCACGACCGGTACCTGATCGAGCGCATCTGTGACTCGACGTGGGCACTGTTCGGCGACGGCAAGCTGACCAACCTTCCGGGCGGCATCGAGGAGTACCTGCGCAGGCGCGCGGTGCTGGCGGCGGACGCGGCCCCGGATTCCCTGACGACCGGTGGCCCGGCGAAGAAGGCCGTGCGCGACGCGGCATCGGAACGCGCGGCGCGCAAGGAACTGAGCAAGCTGGAAAAGCTCGTCGTACGGCTGTCCGATCGGGAAGTGGCGCTGCACGCCGAACTCGCTGCGGCCGCGACGGATCCGGGCAAGCTCGTCGAGCTGGACACGGAACTGAAGAAAGTCGTCGCCGACAAGGACGTCGCCGAGGAGCGATGGATGGAGCTCGCCGCCGAACTCGACTGACGTGCGTGGTCGCATCGTTGCGTACGGTGTGAAGATGGGATCTGGCGAATCGCACACACCGGCCGCGACGGCCCGAGCAACGACGTCGGTCGTCCGGACCGCCCTGGGAGATGCCTTCGACGAACTTCACCCGAAGGTGCAGTGGCGCTTCGGTTTGTCGGCGTCCGACGAGCGTTGCCAGGTCGGGGTCGGCGTCATGGAGGAGATGACGCACTCGGCGCTGATTCCGCCTCCGATGTTGTGGCTGGGGGCGCGACGGGGTCTGTTCCCCGGAGGCAAGGCCCGCGACGTTCCGTTCACGATCGTCAACTACGCCTACGTGGACGAGCTCGGGCGTGACACCCTCTCGTTCGTGCGTCGCTTCTCGTTCGCCGGTTCGCCACAGGGGATGAATTCGGTGATGGTGACGCCGACCGTATCCACGAGTCCAGGGCATGCGCTGGACTACCTGGGATTTCACTCGGACATGATCGTGCGCACGACGTGCAGCGTCGACGACGACGGTGGCCTGGTTCTGGAAAGCGGCGCCCCGAAAGTGTTGGGCGTGCCCACTCCACACCTCGCGTCGGCGACGACCATCGGTCGCGAATGGTGGGACGAACACGAGCAGCGACACCGCATCCAGATCGAGGTGACGTCACCGGTGATGGGTCGTCTGTTCCTCTACCGCGGGTGGTTCACGGCCGAGGAGCGGCCGTGCCCGGCGGGCGACATTCCCGCGTCCGCCAAGCCGACGCGGCTCGAACGCCGGGAGTAGCTCCCACACGGGTGTGGACCTTCCGGCCCCCTCGGACGGAAGGTCCACACCCGTTCAGGGGGAGGGTCAGCGATATCCCTTGGCGGGGTTGAGCAGATCCAGCACGATGGTCTGGCCGTTGGAGCGGACGTGGATTTCCGGGTTCTGAAGTCCGCCGGAGACGAGGTACTCACCGAGGAGCTGCAGCAGCTCGTCGGGACCGACGGAGGTGTCGGGAGTGCGGATGTCGCCGGTGCGGCTGCCCAACTCGTTCTGCGTCAAGCGTCCGGCGATACGTACCGATGCGACGCCCATGGCGGTGCGACGGTCGGGTGCACCGCTGCGGCCGATGCTCGACGAGGAGCTCGTGCTGTTCGATGCATGCGTGTTCGACCGGCCGTTGGTGGGCAGGCCGTGCTCGGAGATCTGCTCGCTACTGGTCACTTCAACCTCGTTCGATTCCTGGGATGGCTGCTCGGTCTTGGTGGTGTCGACATGCTTCTTCGCGTCGGACGTGCGGGAACTCGACTCCGACGCCTGGGGCTTCACCTTGTCGAGCGATGCTTCTGCGGGCGCCGAAGTGCTCGTGCGATCCACCGATTCCGGAGTGTCGGACTTGGCCGCGGAGACTCCCGGAGCCAGTGTGGGAGTGGGCGTGGTCAACCGGTGAGCCGGCGCCTGGCCGATCTTGATACCCGCCAGCGGATAGCTGGATCCCTGTGTCATCTTCAACCCCGAGTCGTCGGCATGAACCCTTCGGCTTCGAGCTCTAAACAAACTCGAAGCCCGTTCGGACCTCGGAAGAATAACACTTCGTCTGTT
The DNA here is from genome assembly GCF_011770055.1 of Rhodococcus sp. B10. Taxonomy (NCBI): domain Bacteria; kingdom Bacillati; phylum Actinomycetota; class Actinomycetes; order Mycobacteriales; family Nocardiaceae; genus Rhodococcus; species Rhodococcus sp. B10. The sequence continues at coordinate 17,659 of NZ_JAAFYV010000021.1, forward strand.
TAAGGGGTGATCTTCTCGCGTTCTTTCCGATTCTGGATGCGAAACCATGCTGTGAAGCCCCACAGAACGAACGCGGCGTACACGAGATACAGCACAGCCGACGGGTAGAAACCGGCGCTGAACAGGAGGGGAACGCCCACGGCGTCGACGGCGATCCAGATCAGCCAGAACTCGGTGATGCCACGGGCCATTCCGAACGTGGCGAGCAGCGAGCCGGTGAAGATCCAGGCGTCGGCCCACTTTCCGTAGGAGCCGAGGTAGTCGAAGAGCTGCGCGAAGCCGACGGTACCCACCACCATGACGGCGATCATCGCCACGCGTTCCCGCGTCGAAGCCCAGTGGGGCATCACCGGCCGTGCGTGGGTTCGTGCGGTTCGCGCCCAGCGCCACCAGCCGTAGACGCTGACCGTGATGAACAGCAGCTGCCTGCCGGCCTGGCCGTAGAGGTCGAGTGCCTGCGGAGTGTGGAACACGCCGCCGAGAAACACCGTGAACAGCAGGGCGTTGGCGACGATGCCCACCGGCCACGCCCAGACGACGCGTCGCATCCCGCCGATCGCCGACGCCAACCCGAACCCGTTTCCGACGATCTCCCGCCAGAGAATTGCATGACCCGCGATGGATACCTGCGCGTCGAGCAGCTGGATGAGCACTATTCGCCTGCGGCGACCAGAGGCTCTAGCGTCAGTTCCGGCATTTCCTTCTCGAGGTACTGCAGACGCCACTTGTCGCTGACGAGCGCGAGCAACGCCCCGTCGGTGCGCGTGAAGACCTCGACGCCGCGCTGACGGCCCAACTCGGTGGCCGACTCGGCGTCGGTGCGGCGCGCGACGGAGTATCCGAGCGGCTCGAGTCGGGCGTCGACGCCGAATTCGGTCTTCATGCGGGCCGTGACGACCTCGAACTGCATCGGGCCGACGGCAGCGAGCACAGGGGAGGCGTCGCCGCGAATGTCGTTGCGCAACACCTGTACGACGCCTTCCGAGTCCATCTGCTCGACGGCACGTCGGAACTTCTTGTACTTGTCCGCGCTGTCGACGCGCAGGGCCGCGAAGTGCTCGGGCGCGAAGGACGGGATCGGCGGGTACTCGACCTTCTTGTCGGTGAACAGCGTGTGCCCGGGCGCCAGCGCGGTCGCGTTGACGAGGCCGACGACGTCGCCCGGGTAGGCGTTCTCGACGGTGGAGCGTTCGCGGCCGAACACCGTCAGCGCGTACTTGGTGGTGAACGGCTTCCCGGTCTGTGCGTGGGTGACGACCATGCCGCGTTCGAACACGCCGGAGACGACGCGCATGAACGCGAGACGGTCGCGGTGTGCGGTGTCCATGCCCGCCTGCACCTTGAAGACGACGGCGCTGAACGGGTCGGTGACCTCGCGCGTGCCGCCCTTGATGTCCTCACGGGCGCCGGGCGCGGGTGCGAGGGCGACCAACGTGTCGAGGATCTGGCGGACACCGAAGTTCAGCATCGCGGAGCCGAAGATGACCGGTGACGTCTGGCCGGCGAGGAACAATTCCTGATCGTGAGCCTGTCCGCTCGAGACGAGCAGCTCGCTCTCCTCGAGCGCGGTCTCCCACTCCGAGCCCTCGCGCGCGAGAGCGGCGTCGGCGTCGAGCAGTTCCTCGGGGGCGATGGTCGCGCCACCTGCCGTGCGCGTGAAGCGAATGTAGTTGCCTGCCCGGACGTCGAGAAGCCCGCGGAAGTCGCCCGCGATACCGACGGGCCAGTACAGCGGCGTGGGCGTCAGTCCGATGCGCTGCTCGATCTCGTCGAGCAGTTCCAACGGTGACTGGCCGGGGCGGTCCCACTTGTTGATCACGGTGATGACCGGGATACCGAACTGGCGGCAGACCTGGAACAGCTTGAGGGTCTGCGGTTCGAGGCCCTTCGCGGCGTCGATGAGCATGACGGCCGCGTCGACGGCCGTCAGCACGCGGTAGGTGTCCTCGGAGAAGTCGGCGTGACCAGGGGTGTCGACGAGGTTGATGACGTTGGTGTCGTCGACGGTCGGATCGACCTGGTAGTTGAACTGCAGCGCCGTGGAACTGACGGAGATACCGCGGGCCTTCTCCATCTCCATCCAGTCGGACACCGTCGAACGACGACCGGCCTTGCCGTGAATGGCACCGGCCTCGGAGATCACACGGGCGTGCAGTGCGAGCGCTTCGGTGAGCGTCGACTTACCGGCGTCCGGGTGCGAGATGACGGCGAAGGTGCGACGACGGGCGACTTCGGACGCGAGTTCCTTGTGCGCGTTCTTCGGCTGGCTCGGTGCCGACTCGGTGGGGGTAGTGCCGACGTCTACCGAATCGGGCGTACTCAAGCGAACCTCTTTTGGGTGGAGTGGGGTTTGTTGCCGGTACCAGGGTACTCGGAGCCAGGAGCGGTAACGGTTCCCGCACGGAGCTTCGATGGAATACCCGTAAGCGCGACGCTGGACGAGCGAGGAGACGCCCATGAGTAAGTTCACGGAAGAAATGTTCGCCACGGCGGCGAGCAGTCCCCGCGGGCTCGTCACGGGTGAACCCGACGAGGCTCTCCGACAGTCGTGGGGCGAGATCCATCGGGTGGCGCGCAAGATGGCGGGAGCGCTTGCCGACGCGGGCATCGGCCACGGTGACGCCATCGGCATTCTCGCCGGTCAACCCGTCGACATCGCCCCTGCGTGTCAGGCGGCGTGGATGCGCGGTGGTTCGGTCACCATGCTGCATCAGCCGACGCCGCGCACCGATCTGGCGGTGTGGGGTGAGGACACCGAGACGGTCGTGACCATGATCGAGGCCAAAGCGGTGATCCTCGGTGCCCCGTTCGACATCGCCGCGCCGGTGCTCGAGGAGCGCGGCATCACGGTGCTGAAGATCGAGGACATGCGGGGCGGTCGCGACGTCGACCCGATTCCGACCGACGAGTCCGATATCGCGTTGCAGCAGTTGACCTCCGGATCCACCGGGTCGCCGAAGGCCGTGCGGATCACGCACGAGAACTTCTACGTCAACGCCTACGCGATGATCGATCGCATCAAGTTCGACGTCGACTCCGACGTCATGATCAGCTGGCTCCCGCTGTTCCACGACATGGGGATGGTCGGGTTCCTGACCGTGCCGATGCAGGTCGGTGCCGAGGTCGTCAGCGTGACGCCACTCGAATTTCTGCGTTCACCTCTGTTGTGGGCCAAGCTGATTCACAAGTATCGCGGGACCGTCACGGCCGCACCGAATTTCGCGTACTCGCTGTTGGCTCGCCGGCTTCGTCAGGCCGAGGACGGTATGGATCTCGACCTCAGCACGCTGCGGTACGCGTGGAACGGTGCCGAGCCGGTCGACCCCGACACCATGATCGCGTTGGCGGAGGCCGGTGCGCCGTACGGGCTCGATCCACATGCCCTTGCTCCGGTGTACGGAATGGCGGAAACGACGCTGGCAGTGTCCATTCCGGATCCGGGGCAGGGGCAGGTTCTCGACGTCGTCGACGCGGACCTGCTCGAAGCCATGGGCCGTGCCGTTCCCGCGACGAAGGGCAACGTCCGACGGCTCGCGACGCTCGGCAAGATGGTTCCAGGGCTCGAGGGACGCGTCGTCGACAAGGAGGGGCAGGTTCTCACCCCGCGCGGTGTCGGCATCATCGAGGTCCGCGGCAAGGCCGTCACGCCGGGGTACATCACCGTCGACGGTCCGGTGCCCACCCAGGATTCCGACGGGTGGCTCGATACCGGCGACGTCGGCTACTTCACCGAAGAAGGACTCGTCGTGGTGTGCGGTCGCATCAAGGACGTCATCATCATGGGCGGCCGCAACATCTATCCGACCGACATCGAGCGAGCCGCCGCGTCGGTCGAGGGAGTGCGGCCGGGTAACGCCGTCGCGATCCGGCTCGACGCGGGGGAGAAGCGCGAAAGCTTCGCCGTCGCAGTCGAAACGAACGACTATCAGAATCCCGACGAGGTCAAGCGCATCGAACGCGAACTCGTGCACGCGGTGTACTCGGAGGTCGGAGTGCGCCCGCGTACCGTCGCCGTGCTCGGGCCGGGTTCGATTCCGAAGACGTCGTCGGGCAAGCTGCGTCGCGCGAATTCGGCTGCGTTGCTGGGCTAGTCGTGCGTGCGAATGTATAGAGGGCTACACATTCGCACGCACGGGAGCGTCAGCGCATGTGCACTTGATTCTGCGCGGCCTCCAGCCCGACGCGCAGGATCAGTTCGGCCGCGTCGGCGGCTTCCTCGCAGATGACGCCGAGGTCCTTGCGTTCCGCGGCCGAGAACGGTTTGAGAACGTAGGAGGCCGGATCCATCCGGCCCGGCGGGCGGCCGACGCCGACGCGCACGCGCTGGTAGTCCTTCGTCGACAGGTGCTGCGAGATCGACCGCAATCCGTTGTGGCCGCCCTCGCCGCCGCCGACCTTGAGTCGAATGGTGCCGAAGTCGATGTCCAGCTCGTCGTGAATCACGATGATGTTCGCCGGTTCGACGGAGAAGAAGCGCGCCAGCGCCGCGACGGGTTGGCCGGACAGGTTCATGAACGTCCGAGGCTTCGCGACGACGACGGGGCGATCGTTCGAACGTGCCTGCACGACATCGGAATTCGACTTCTTGTGCGACGAGAACTTCGCGCCGATGCGTGCCGCGAGTACGTCCGCGACCATGAAGCCCACGTTGTGGCGAGTTGTCTCGTACTGCGGCCCCGGATTGCCGAGGCCGACGATCAGCGCGGTGTCGTTCACGGTGTTCATACTTTCTCATCGAGCGGCGAAACGAAAAACGCGCCGCTCCCGACCATGGGGAGCGGCGCGTTTCGAGCAGGTGAGATCAGCTCTCGTCGGAGCTCTCCTCGGATGCACCTTCTTCGTCGACGACGTCGCCGGTCGGAGCCTCGTCGCCTTCGGCCTCTGCCTCGAGTGCAGCCTCGGACGGAGCCTCGACGACGTTGACGAGCAGCGTCTCCGGGTCGGACACCAGGGTGACGCCGGACGGCAGCGTCAGGTCTGCTGCGGTGATCTGGGTGCCGATCTCGGCGCCCTCGACCGAGACCTCGAGGGACTCGGGGATGGACAGCGCGTCTGCCTCGATCTCGACGGCGGCGGTGTCGGTGGTGACGAGTGCGCCCGGAGCTGCATCGCCCTCGACGACGATGTTGACCTCGACGGTGACGCGCTCGCCCTTCTTCAGAACGAGGAGGTCGGCGTGCTCGATGTTGCGCTTGATCGGGTGAACGACGACCGACTTGGTCAGCGCGAGCTGCTCCTTGCCGTCGATGTCGAGCGACAGAACAGCGTTGGTGCCGTCCTTACGCAGGATGGCGGCGAATGCGCGGTAGTCGACCGCGAGGTGCTGGGGGTCGGTGCCGTGTCCGTACAGAACTGCGGGGACCTGGCCGTCGCGACGCGTGCGACGAGCTGCGCCCTTGCCGAATTCGGTGCGGACGATCGCTTTGAGGTTGTTGGTGTCTGACATGAAGAACGGCTCCTGCATTCACTGGGTGGACTTGGCTTCGTCGGGGCAGACACGAACGAGCAAGGCCCAGGGGCCGAGCCGCGTCGATCACGGTAGTTCCTGTCGGGGACCTACCCTCGCCGAGACAACCCGGAATACTTTACACCATGGGCGCCTGCGGCGCACGTGCACGACAATGCATAGCGGGCTATGTGTTTTCGTGCACGAGTCGTGTCGCGACATCACGCGCCACGTGGACCGCGTCGTCGCGTGCTCCCGCGGTGCTCATGACGACGGCACCCTCGTGGATCAGGGACAGTCGCACCGAGAGTTCGTGGGGCGACGCCAGGCCTGCTTCGGTGGCCAAGCGCTCGAACAGTGCCCGCGTCCACTCCTTCTCCGAGCGGATGACGTCGAGTGCCGGGTGGTCCGTGCCGCCGTACTCGGCGAACGCGTTGACGAACCCGCATCCGCGGTGGTTGTCGCGCATCCACGCGGCCAACGCGTCGTAGACGCCGAGGATGCGCTCGGATCCCGCGGGCAGTGGCTCCAGGTAGTCGAGGACGAAAGCGCACCACCGTTCGAAGCGCCGCTGCAGGTAGTGCATGACCAGCCCGTCCTTGGATCCGAACCGGTCGTAAAGGGTCTTCTTCGTCGTGCCTGCCTCGTCGGCGATGAGGTCGACGCCGACAGCACGAATTCCGCGGTCGTAGAACAGCGCGCTGGCGACGGTCAGGATGCGTTCGCCGGCAGGCGTGAGCGCCTTCGTCATGTGGTCTCCTTCACAGGTCCACTGCAAGTATACAGACCTGTATGGTTACCTCGCTGGTATGACTCGAACGGACGTTGTTGCCTCGATCTCTCTCGTGATCCTGTGGAGCTCCGGGTTCATCGGCGCGGAACTGGGGACGGCCTACACGTCGGCGAACACGCTGTTGGGCTGGCGCTACGTGGTCGCCGTCGTGATCCTGGGGCTGTGGTGCTGGTTCAGGGGACTGCGCCCGACGTGGACGAGCGTTCGCAGACAGGTGGTGCTCGGCTTCTTCTGTCAGTTCCTCTACCTCGCGTGCATCTTCGCGGGTGTCGCGGCCGGGGTCCCCGCCGGCACGTCCGCACTGATCGCCGCGATGCAGCCCCTCGTCGTCGCCGCGTTGTCGACGCGTCTGCTCGGCGAGCGGTTCGGGCGAGAGCGTGCGGTCGCGATGGCCGTCGGCTTCGGCGGGGTGATTCTCGTCGTCGCGGGTGACCTCGGTGGCGGCAGCGCGGCGTGGCCGGCGTATCTGCTCCCGGTCGTCGGGATGCTCTCGTTGTCCGTCGGCACCGTGCTCGAGCGCAGGATGCAGACGAACGATCCGATCCCCCTCGCGATGTTCGTTCAGGGTGCAGTCGCGGCGACGTTGTTCATGGCGTGGAACGTCGTCACCGACGACGTGGCGCCTCCCATGACGTCGGGATTCTGGGTGGCCGTCGGGTGGCTGGTCGTGTTGTCGACGTTCGGCGCGTACGGCGTCTACCTGTTCGTGGTGCGACGCCGCGGCGCGACCACCGCGAGCAGTCTGCTGCTTCTGACGCCCGCGACGACGATGGTGTGGGCCTTCCTGATGTTCGACGCGCCGATCACGTGGTTGGCGGTGATCGGCGCCTCCGTCGTCTGTGCGCGCGAATATATAGCCCGCTGTACATTCGCGCTCACGAGGCGCGAAGCGCCGCGACCATCTCGTCCAATTGCTCGACGGTGACGAAGTAGTGCGGCGACGCCCGGACGACGGCGTCGAGTCCACGCTGTGTCATGTCGACGAGCGTCGAACGCCGATGGCTGACGGTGACCGTCACGTTTCGCTGAGCGAGGGCATCGCGTACGTCGATCGGCGCCTTGCCGTCGACGGTGAACGAGACGATGCCGCTCTTGCGCTCACCGAGGTCGTGCACGGTCACCCCGCCCACACCACGCAGCGCCGCGCGCAGATACTCGGCGCGTTCGACGACGGCTTCCTGGACGTTGTCGATGCCGATGTCGAGCAGATAGTCGACGGCAGTACCCAACGCCAGCCGGGCCGCGACGTCGCATTCCCAGAACTCGAAGCGCGTCACGTCGGGCGCGAGCCGGAAGTCGTTCTCGCCCGTCCACTGCGCGCTGTGCAGGTCGAGAGCGGGCGGTTCGAGGGTCGTCGCCAACTCGGGACGCATGTACAGAAATCCGGTGCCGCGCGGTCCTCGCAACCACTTTCGACCGGTCGCGCTGAGTGCGTCGACGCCGAGTTCGTCGACGTCGACGCGTATCTGGCCGATCGACTGGCACGCATCGAGCAGTACGAGCGCGTCGTGGCGGTGAGCCAGTTCGGCGACCTCACGCGCCGGATTGACCAATCCACCGTTGGTCGGTGCATGCACGAGCGAGACGACGCGGACGGAATCGTCGAGCATCTTCTCGAACGCGTCGAGGTCGATCTGCCCGCTCGGATCGCTCGGCACGAACTCGACGACGGCTCCGACAGCCTCGGCCCGCTGCAGCGCCGCGATCGCGTTGCTCGCGTACTCGACCTCGCACAGCAGCACGCGGTCGCCCTCGGCCAGCGGGATCGAATAGAAGAAATCGCTCCACGCGCGAGTTGCGCTGTCGCTCAACGCAATGTCCGACGCGTGTGCTCCGATCAACGTCGCGATCGAACTCTTGACGCCCGCGAGATCGGACATGCGTTCGTTCGCTGCCCGGTAGCCGCCGACCTCCGCTTCCCGACGCAGATGCGCGACGGCGGTCTCGACGACCGGTGTCGGTGGGAGCGAGGATCCTGCGCTGTCGAGGAACACGGTGGTCTCCGCGGCAGGGGTATCGCGACGGATTCGGTCCAGGTCGAACATCTCGGCGCCTTCCGGAGACGGTATTTGTCGGTGCGCTGTGGTGAACTCGTGGCTAGTGTCGAAGACAGGCTTTCACACGGGAAGCCGTTCGGGCGCCAACGGCCCGCGCGTTTTCGGTGATACCACCCGGGGTAGTGGGGACGAGAGCTAGGAGGCTCCCATGTCGTCCAACGAGAAGTCCCTCGAATTGAGTTCGCGCCCAGCGGCAGAAGCATATGTCGCAAGTGTCTGTTTCAAACTCGGTCCACCGCAGCTCATCGGTGCCGAATTGGAATTTCTGACGCACACTGCCGACGGCGACAGGCCGTCTCTCGACCATCTCGCGACCGCTCTGGGAGAGTTCGCGCCGCGCAGCATCTCACCTGATTCACCCGCCTCGCCTCTGCCGGGCGGAAGCGCCGTCACCATCGAACCGGGCGGCCAGATAGAACTTTCCAGCTCGCCGTTCGCTTCGGTGCGCGAACTACAGGACGCAGTCGATTCCGACGCCCTCCACGTCGAGGACCTGCTCCGCACTCACGGCGTCGCCCTCTCGTCGATTCCCGCGGACACCGAGCGTGCCGCGAGGCGCCTTCTGGTTCTGCCGCGTTACTGCGCGATGGAGAACCGCTTCACCACCATCGGCCCGTTCGGCAAACTGATGATGTGCAACACCGCCGCGACGCAGATCAGCGTCGACGCCGGGGCGGACCGCGCCGACGTCACGCGCAGGTGGCAGATGCTCGAGGCCATCGGTCCTGCATTCGTCGCGGCCTTCGCGTGTTCGCCGCAGCTGCACGGCGCGCCGGACGACGGGTGGGCGTCGCAACGCATGCGCACGTGGCTGGAATTGGACGGCTCGCGCACCGACGTCCCGAGCACCGGTGACCCCATGACCGACTACGCAGCCTGGGCCGTCGACGTGCCGTTGCTGTGTATTCGCGGGGAGACCGAGAACTGGGAGGCCCCGGAGGGAATGTCGTTCGCGGACTGGATCGCCGACGAAGCACCGATCGGCCGCCGTCCCACCGAAGCCGACCTGGACTACCACCTCACGACGCTGTTTCCGCACGTACGGGCATGCGGGCATCTCGAGATCCGATATCTCGACGCGCAGCCGGACAACCAGTGGGTCGTTCCCGCCGCCGCGTTCGACGCGTTGTTGTCCAGCCCGGCCGTCACCGACGCGGCCTGTTCGATTGCAGGTCCGACGTCGGGCCGGTGGACGGACGCAGCCCGGGTCGGCCTCGCCGACGCCGAATTCCGGCACGGGGCCGAGGATGTGCTGCGCCTCGCCGCCGAACATTCCGTCGAGTACGGCGAGATGCTCATGCTCACCGCCGAGCGATGTCGCCGCGGCGAAACACCGACGTCGACCGTTCCGAGACGTTCGACCGACAGGGAGCCGGTATGACCGAGACCGAGCAGCTGAGAAGTGCCGTCGAGAAGGTCCTGACGCGCAGCCGGGCCCGCAGCGAAGCCCTCACTCAGTGCGTCGACGAGACGGATCTGATCGCACAGCATTCGCCGCAGATGAGCCCACTGGTGTGGGACCTCGCGCATATCGGCAACCAGGAAGAGCTCTGGCTGGTTCGCGACGTCGGTGGCCGTGAGCCGGTGCGCCGCGACATCGACGAACTGTACGACGCGTTCAAGCACTCCAGGTCGAGCCGGCCGTCGCTACCGCTTCTGACGCCCGACGAAGCGCGCGCGTACGTCTCGACGGTGCGCGACAAGGTGTGGGACGTGCTGGGCACCAGCCCGCTGGACGGCCGTCGACTCGAACGCGACGGGTTCGCGTTCGGCATGGTCGCGCAGCACGAACAGCAGCACGACGAGACGATGTTGGCGACGCATCAGTTGCGCGTCGGCCCTGCGGTGCTGACGGCGCCTCCGCCCCCGCCGGCCCGTGTGCCCGCGTCGGGGGAGGTCGTCGTCGCAGGTGGGGAGTTCACGATGGGGACCTCGCTCGACCCGTGGGCGCTCGACAACGAACGGCCTGCACATTCGACTTACGTGCCGTCGTTCGCGATCGACGTCGCCCCTGTCACCAACGCTCAGTACGCCGCGTTCATCGATGCGGGCGGCTACGAACGGCCCGAACTGTGGAGCGAACGCGGCTGGGCGCATCGGACTGCCGAGAAGCTGCAGGCACCGCAGTTCTGGGAGCGCGACTCGGGCGGTGCGTGGTGGCGTCGGGCGTTCGGTGTCTCGGCGCAGGTACGTCCGGATCAGCCCGTCGTGCACGTGTGCTTCTTCGAGGCCGAGGCGTATGCGCGCTGGGCAGGCAAGCGTCTGCCCACCGAGGCCGAGTGGGAGAAGGCCGCGCGGTTCGACCCGACGACGGGGACAGTGCGCAAGTACCCGTGGGGCGACGCCGAACCCAGCGAGGCGCACGCCAACCTCGGTCAACGACATCTCGAGCCGGCCGACGTCGGCGCCTACCCGGCAGGGGCGTCGGCGCAGGGCGTGCAGCAGCTGATCGGCGACGTCTGGGAGTGGACGTCGTCGAGCTTCGAGCCGTATCCGGGATTCGAGGCGTTCCCGTACGCGGAGTACTCCGAGGTGTTCTGGAGTGGGGACTATCGCGTGCTGCGCGGTGGTTCCTTCGGCACCGACGAGGTCGCCTGCCGCGGCACGTTCCGCAACTGGGACCACCCGATTCGCAGGCAGATATTCTCCGGAATCCGCTGTGCGCGAGACGTCGTCGATGTGTAGGCATCTGGGCTATCTCGGGCCCCTCCGTGGGGTCGGTGACGTACTGACGGCCGGTTCCCATTCTCTGCGTGTGCAGTCCTACGCACCGAAGGACATGCGCGGCGGGGGAACCATCAATGCCGACGGTTTCGGTGCCGCGTGGTGGGGTCGAGGTGGTGTGTCCTCCTACCGCAATGCGATGCCGATCTGGTCCGATCCTGCCGTCGACGACGTTCTGGCCGGCGTCGAATCCACGGCGGTCGTCGCCGCAGTACGGTCCGCGACGGTCGGCATGCCGGTCGAACGCAGCGCCTGCGCGCCGTTCACCGACGACACCTGGGCCTTCAGCCACAACGGGGTCGTGTTCGGGTTTCCCGAGGTACTGGTCGAACTCGCGTCCGAGGTCCCGACGCTCGATCTGTTGACGCTGCCCGCTCCGACGGATTCCGCCGCATTGTGGGTCATCCTGAGGCACCTCCTGCGCGACCACGAACCCGAGAAGGCCCTGCGTGAGTTGGCATCCCGGGTTCAGGCCGCGTCGCCGAAACCTCGGCTCAATCTCCTTCTCGGCGACGGCCGAACCCTGTACGCCACCACCATGTATCACTCGCTCGCGGTGTTGGACACCGGCGACTCCGTCACCGTGGCGTCCGAACCGCTCGACGACAACCCCGCGTGGACCCCGATCGGCGATCACCAATTCGTGTGCGCTCGACCGGGTCACATCGACATCACCGATCTTTGACCGAAGGAGACCCATGTCCGACACCGCGCTCGACGTCCACATCTCGCCGGAACGGCTGCTCGACGATCTACGCGCCGATGTGCGGCAGGGTCTGACGGCGTCGCCGAAGTGGTTGTCGCCCAAATGGTTCTACGATGCCGCGGGCAGCGAGCTGTTCGAGCAGATCACCGAACTCCCCGAATACTTCCCGACCCGCACCGAGCGTGCTCTCATCAAAGCGCACGCGTACGACATCGCCGAGCGCACCGACGCCGCGATTCTCGTCGAGCTCGGTTCCGGCTCGTCGGACAAGACCCGTCTGCTGCTTGCCGCCGGAACGAAGCACGGCTCGCTGCGCAAGTACGTTCCGCAGGACGTGTCTCCGTCCGCGTTGACGGGAGCGATCGAGCAGCTCTCGCAGGAGTTTCCCGCGCTCGAGATACAGGGGATCGTCAGCGATTTCACCGACACGCTGCACAACCTGCCTGCCGACGGACGTCGGACCATCGCATTCCTGGGCGGCACGCTCGGCAATCTCGTGCCCGACGAGAGAGCGATCTTTCTCGCCGACATCGCGCAGGCACTCGTCGCCGACGAATTCCTCGTTCTGGGAGTGGGTTTGGTGATCGATCCCGACGTTCTCGTTCCGGCGTACGACGACTCGATCGGCACCACGGCCGAATTCAATCGGAACGTGTTGTCGGTACTCAACTCTCGCCTGGGTGCCGACTTCGATCCCGAGAAGTTCGAGCACGTCGCTCTGTGGAACTCCGAGGCCGAGTGGATCGAGATGCGCCTTCGTGCCAAGGGAACACAGCACGTCCGGATCGACGATCTCGATCTGGACGTCACCTTCGAGGACGGCGAAGAGCTGCGGACGGAGATCTCGGCGAAGTTCAGGCGCGACGGTATCGAGCAGGAACTCGTCGACGCGGGCTTCCGCATCGACGAGTTCTGGACCGATCCGCAGGATCGATTCGCGTTGATCCTTGCGCGAAGGGCGCCTTCGGCGCCTGTGCGCGGATAGCTGGCCTGGGCTACGACTTTCCATGCACGGGTGGCTATGCCTCACTCAGCGCGACAACCGGCGAGATCCTGGTGGCTCGACGCGACGGGACCAGCGATGCGACGAGGGCGAGCACTGCGGCGCACAGCACCGTCCCCGCGATGACGGCCCACGGGAGTGTCGGCACCGTGATGCCCGACTGCGCGATCGACCCCAGCAGCGACTGCGCCGCGGCCCACCCGTAGACGATGCCGAGCAGCAGCCCGAACCCCATCGATGCGATCACCATCTGCGCGCTCTCGGACACGATCATGCTGCGAATCTGCTTGCGCGTGAAGCCGAGTGCGCGCAACAGCCCCAGCTCGCGGGTCCGCTGCATGACGCTGAGCGACAAGTTGTTCACCATTCCGACCGCGGCGATCACACCGGAGAACCCGATCAAGCCGGTCATGATACCGACGGTCACGGTCAGAACCTGATCGAGCGACTCGGCACTGAACTCGTTCTCGAGCATCGAACGGTAGCTGTACATCGCGACGGAGAACGTCACCACCAGCGTCACCCCGATCAGCAGACCCAGCGCGGTGCGCGTACTCCGTTCGGGGTACCGCGTGGCGTTGGCTGACGCCAGCCGCGCCGACGGCGAGGCTCCGAACAGTCGACCCACCACCCGCAGCAACCACGGCACGATCCGACGCGCACCCACCATGACTCCCGTGAACGACGCGGCCCCGCCGGCGAACGCAACGAGAACACCTGCGGGCGTGACGGTTCCGACGACGACACCCAGGCCGAGCAGAATCACGCCTCCCGCGATCAGGACGATCGCCGACGCCGTACGCGCGGTGCGTCGTGGCGCACTGCCTCCTGGCACGTCGACGACGGCCCCGGTGGCCTGGATCGGCGTGACGTCCAGTACCCGTTTCGCCCCGATGTACGACGCGGCCCACGTGGTTCCGACGACGATGACGACGGGCGTCGCAACAAGGGGCTGAACCGTCGTGTAGGCGACGTCGGGCAGCTTGCCGGAAGACACGGCAATCGCCCGCGCGAGGTGGCTGGATGCGACGCCCACCACGAGTCCGACTGCCGCTCCGAAGAATCCGACGGACAGTCCTTCGCGCGACACCGAACGGCGTAGCTCGCGGCCGGACGCGCCCAGAAGTCGGAGCAACGCAATGGTTTTGGTGCGTCCCGCCACGATGGTCCCGAAGGTGTTGGCCGTGACGACCGCAGCAACGTACAACGCCAGCAGAATGAAGACCATGGCGACGCAGTACAGTGCGATCGCGACCGAGCCCTCGCCGTCGTCCCCGAAGATGTCGAGCAGGAACGCCGTCGCCTGGATCAGGACGACACCGAAGAACGACGCCAACGCCGTCACCAGAATGCTCGCACCGTGCTCTCGTCGTCCGGACGAGTTCGTCATCGCCCTCATGCCGCCGTCTCCATCGCGAGCATGTAGCTGGAGATCTGTTCGGGTGTCGATCGGCGACGCTCGTCGACGATGTGTCCGTCGGCGAGAAACACGATGCGATCGGCGTACCCGGCCGCGACGGGGTCGTGGGTGACCATGACGATCGACTGTCCGTACTCGCGCACGGCTGCGGCAAGCAGCGACAGCACTTCGCGCCCGGTGCGGGAATCGAGATTCCCGGTGGGCTCATCGGCGAAGATCAGGTGTGGACGCGACCCGAGTGCCCGAGCGATCGCGACGCGTTGCTGTTGGCCGCCGGACAATTGATGTGGCCGATGACCCGTCCGTGCACCGAGACCGAGCGTCGAGATCAGATGCTCGACCCAGGCCGCTTCCGCATCGCTGGGTGCGCGGCCGTCGAGCTCGAACGGCAACATGATGTTCGCCCGGACGTCCAGCGTCGGAACGAGATTGAACGACTGGAAGATGAACCCGATCTGCCGACGCCGCAGTTCGGTGAGGGCGTCGTCGCCGAGATCGGTGATGTCGGTGTCGGCGAGCGCGACGCGGCCGGACGTGACCGAGTCCAAGCCGGCCATGACATGCATCAGCGTCGACTTGCCGGAGCCCGACGGCCCCATGATCGCGGTGAATTCGCCGCGATGGATGTCGAGGGACACGCCGTCGAGAGCGTGGACGGTGTTCGTCGTGTCCCCGTAGCTTTTGCGAACCTGGTGTACCCGAGCGACGGGCGGATGTGTTGTGGTCATGCCTGAAACGCTAGAAGCGCGCGGCCGCAGAAGAATCAGGCTGCAGGCCAGTCGTCGTACATCTCGGGGATGATGTGTGGCTAAGGGTGCGTCAGCTCACCAACCCGTGCTCGAACGCGTACACCACCAACTGCACTCGGTCACGCACGTCGAGTTTGGTGAAGATTCGGCTGATGTGGGTCTTGACCGTCGCCTCGCTGAGGTACTCGCTCGTCGCGATCTCGGAGTTGCTCATGCCTTTCGCCGCGAGCCGGAAGATCTCCTGTTCGCGGGCGGTCAAGCGAGTGAACGGCTCCGGAACGACCGGGTCGGCAGGTGTCTCGGTGAAGTGGTTCAGCAGCGCCGTCGTCGCCGACGCGGCGATCACCGAATTTCCTGCATGCACCGTGCGGATGGCGGCCAGTAGGAACTCGGGGTCCGCGTCCTTGAGCACGAATCCGCTCGCGCCCGCCTTGATGGCGCGCGCTGCGCTTTCGTCGAGGTCGAAGGTCGTCAGCACCACGATCTTCGGGGGAGTCGCCGACGCGGCGACGATCTCCTCGGTGGCCGCGATACCGTCCAGCACGGGCATGCGGATATCCATCAGCACGACGTCGGGGGATGCTGTCGTCGCCAAGTCGACTCCCTCACGGCCGTTTCCGGCCTCGCCGACGAACTCGAGATCGGGTTGCGACGACACGAGCATCCTGATGCCTGCTCGAAACAGTTGCTGGTCGTCGACGAGCGCGACGCGGATCCGTGTCATCGGGCTACCGGGATTCGTGCCACGAGTGTCCATACTCCTTCGTCGAGACCGGTCGTCAACGTTCCCCCGGACAGTGCTGCCCGCTCACGCATTCCTACCAGGCCGTGTCCGCCCGAACCTTCGGTGCTGCGCACGCGGTTGCGCACGGTCATGGTCGTGCCTGCGTCGTCGGACTCCAGGTGTACCGAGACCGGGTGCGACGAATCCCCGTGGCGGAGGGCATTGGTCAACGCCTCCTGCGCGATGCGATACAACGTGAGCTGTCCACTCGCACCGAGCGCGTCGACGTCCTCTGCGCCGGTGAGGTCGATTCGCAGCCCCGCCGTGCGCATGCGATCCACGAGTGTGCCGAGGTCCTGCGACTCGGTAGCGGGGACGTCGTCGGCGCTGTGACGGAGTTGGGCGAGCACTCCGCGGACGTCGCGCAACGCATCGCGCGCGGTGGCCCCGATGGTGCCGAGGGCCTTGTCGACCGACTCGGGATCCGAGGCGCGTGCGTAGCGGGCGCCGTCGGCCTGTGCGATGACGACGGCGAGGGAGTGCGCGACGATGTCGTGCATGTCGCGGGCGATGCGGTTGCGCTCGTGCTCGACGGCCATGTCCTGCAACGCCTGTGCCTGTTCCATCTCGGCCAGGGCCCGCTGATGTTTCTCCTCGATCGTGGTGCGATTCGCCAGCGCGATGCGGCCGAGCGACCACGACAGCCCGAGTATCGCCCACGATCCGACGAGCACGATGACGAGTTGGCGGACGTACTCGCCCGCGGTGCGCGTGCCCTCGTACAGGAAGTCTGCGTCGCCGCCGACGAACGTGAGGAACAGTGCGGCGACGACACCGCCCACCACCACCGACGCCAGGCCGAGCTGACGGATACGAGTGGATCCGTACGCGGCCGTCGCGAAGAGCACGAACAGGATGGCGATGTTGGCTGCCTGGGTGCCGAGGCCCGCGGCCATCTGACCGATCGCGCAGATCCACGACAGACCGAGCGCCGACGCCGGGGACAGCCTCCGCAACGCAAGTGCCACACCGTATCCGACGAGGACGACGATGGCGGCGACACCGTTGTGTGCGATCGCCGCGCTGGACAGAAGCACCATGAAGACGACGGCGAAACCGACGTCGAGGGCGATCTGAAAGCGCGTGAGCGACCTGAACACCCGATCCACCCTAGTGCGGCTGCGCCACCCGCGCGTGCATAGTCGGACTCCAGTCCAACTAATCACGCACGGGCCGCGCAGCGGCATCAGTTGGTGCGGCGACGAGCCTTCTCGAGCGCGGCGAGGGTCGTCAGTACCGTCGTGCGCTGCTTGTCGAGATCCTTCAGACGCGCACGAGCGGGCAGGCTCTGCTGGCCGTCGAGCGCGGCGATCTGCTCGTCGATTCCGGTGAGCTGACCGAGCAGCTTCTGAACGCGCGACTGCAGCTCGATCAGGTCGATGCCGGTGACACCGGCCTGCGCCTTCTTCGGTGCGGGTGCCTTCGCGGGAGCCGAGGACGAAGACGACGAGGTGCTCGGAGCCACACGCGGGGCAGCGACGGCCGCAGCGGCCCTGGGGCGCAACGCTTTGCGGACGGCGGCCGGGTCCGGCAGCTTCTCGAGGCGGATGCTGTTCAGGACGGCGCGGGCGTCACGAGCGGTGACGCGGTACTCACGCTCTTCCTCGTCGTCCGATGCGAGCGTGCCGCCGAGGGGGCGGAGGCCGTACATGCCGATGAAGTGCTTGGCCTCGTCGATGATGGCTTCTTTTTCACGGCACAGGCCGCAGCGAGGCTCGTTGCGATAGTCCTCGATCGAGTCGGTGCTGCCGCACCAGACGCACCCACCCGGGGTCCAACGAGCGATTCGGACGGTAGAAGTTGCAGCCGGGCTGTCCAGAGTTTGTGCGTCGATCACGACGAACCATCTTAGGGCACAACGCAAGCCGTCCCGCACACCCCCTCCCGGCCGAACTGCGCTTTTCGATCACCGTAGTGATCAAGCTCATTCGACCAGGGGGGATGTGCGGGACGGTGCGAAAAGATACCGAGCGGACTGCTGAAGCCTATGCAGATCCGTTGAACAGGCTTGTGACGGAACCGTTTTCGAAGACCTCGCGGATGGTGCGGGCGAGGAGCGGCGCGATGGACAGCTCGGTGAGCGTGTCGAAGCGCTTGTCCTCGGTGATCGGCAGGGTGTTGGTGACGACGACTTCCTTGGCACCGCATGCAGCCAGACGCTCTGCGGCCGGGTTGCTCAGGACGCCGTGGGTGGCGGCGATGACGACGTCGCCTGCGCCGGCTTCCTTGAGGACCTTGACGGCTCCGGCGATGGTGCCGCCGGTGTCGATCATGTCGTCGATCAGGATGCAGGTGCGGCCTTCGACGTCACCGACGACGCGGTTGGACTTGACCTGGTTGGGCACCAACGGATCACGCGTCTTGTGGATGAAGGCGAGCGGTGCGCCGTCGAAGCTGTCGGCCCACTTCTCGGCGACGCGGACGCGGCCCGAGTCGGGGGAGACCACGGTGATGTGCTCGAGGCTGTACTTGTCGCGGATGTGCTCGGCGAGCTGGCTGTGCGCGTGCATGTGATCGACGGGGCCGTCGAAGAAGCCCTGGATCTGATCGGTGTGCAGGTCGACGGTGATGATGCGGTCGGCGCCTGCGGTCTTCAGCAGGTCGGCGACGAGGCGAGCCGAAATCGGTTCGCGGCCACGGTGCTTCTTGTCCTGGCGGGCGTACGGGTAGAACGGCAGGATCGCGGTGATGCGCTTGGCCGAACCACGCTTCAAAGCGTCGATCATGATGAGCTGTTCCATCAACCAGGTGTTGAGTGGGAACGGGTGGCTCTGCAGCACGAATGCGTCGGAGCCGCGAACCGACTCCTCGAAGCGGACGAAGATCTCGCCGTTGGCGAAGTCCCGCGCCGTCTGAGGGGTGACTTCGATCCCCAGTTCTTTCGCCACCTGCTGTGCGAGTTCCGGATGGGCTCGACCCGAGAAGAGCATGAGGTTCTTCTGGTTGTCGATCCAATTAGGGGTGGTCACTACTGTTCGCCGTCCTTCGATTCATGCGACTCGGCGGCCAGTGCGCGTGCTGCAGCTTCCGCTGCGGCCGTGCCTGGACGCTTCTTCTCGACCCAGCCCTCTATGTTGCGCTGGGAACCAGCGGAAACGGCGAGCGTCCCCGGTGGTACATCGTTGCGGAGCACTGTTCCTGCTCCGGTGTAGGCGCCGTCGCCCACGCGGACGGGAGCGACGAACATGTTGTCCGATCCCGTGCGTACGTGAGAGCCGACCACGGTCCGCGACTTGTTGACGCCGTCGTAGTTCACGAAGACCGACGACGCTCCGATGTTGGAGTGTTCGCCGATCGTCGCATCGCCGACGTAGGTCAGGTGCGGGACCTTGGAATGGTTGCCGATGGTGGAGTTCTTCGTCTCGACGAACGTGCCCACCTTGGAGCCGGTGCCGATCTCCGACCCCGGACGGAGATATGCGAAGGGCCCGACGGTGGCGCCGGGCCCGATGTGTGCCAGCTCTGCCTGCGTGCGAACGACGCAGGCGCGATCGCCGACGACGACGTCGCGCAGCGTGGTCTCCGGGCCGACGACGGCGTCCTCGCCGACGTGCGTGTTGCCGAGCAACTGCACTCCCGGCTCGAGACGCACGTCCGCGCCGAGAGTGACGTCGATGTCGATCCACGTCGTCGACGGGTCGACGACGGTCACGCCCGCCCGCATGTGCTTCTCGACGATGTGGCGGTTCAGCACGGCCGTCACGCGCGCGAGCTGAACGCGGTCGTTGACGCCCATGACGAGGTCGGGGTCGGCGAGCTGCGTGCCGTAGACGGACAGGCCGCTGCTCTTGCTGATCTTGACCACGTCGGTCAGGTACAGCTCCTGTTGCGCGTTCTGCGTACTGATCCGTCCGAGTGCCGTACGCAGTGCGGCCGCGTCGAACGCGTAGACACCGGAGTTGACCTCGGTGATCGAGATCTGCTCGGGGGTGGCGTCGGAGTGCTCGACGATCTCGCCGACCTCACCGTCGTCGGTACGCACGATGCGCCCGTATCCGTTGGCGTCGGCGGGGACGAACGTCAGGATCGTCGCGGCGGCCTTGGTCGGAGCACTCAGGTGCTCGTCGAGCAGAGCCTTGAGGGTGTGGCCGTCGAGAAGGGGCACGTCCGCGGCGGTGACGACGACGGTGCCCTCGAAGTCCTCGGGCAGTGCCTGCAGTCCGCACTGCACCGCATGGCCGGTACCGAGCTGCTTGTCCTGGACGGCCGTGTGGATGGTGCGTCCGAGTTCGACGCCGAGCTCGTCGACGGCCTCGGTGACGCGCTCGCGGTCGTGGCCGACGACGGTGACGAGGTAGTCCGGCCCCAGGTCGGCGGCTGCGTGCAGCGCGTGGGCGAGCATCGTGCGGCCGGCGAGTGCGTGGAGAACCTTCGGAGTCTTCGACCGCATTCGGGTGCCTGCACCCGCTGCGAGAACGACCACGGCGGTGTGCACTGGCAACTGAGCTCCTCGGCGAAAATCGCGCATAACTGATCCAAAGGCTTCTTCGCTCCGCCGCCAGGACTCGAACCTGAACTATCTGAACCAAAATCAGAGGTGCTGCCATTACACCACGGCGGATCATGACCAGCGGTTTCGTAGTGACCCCGCGACCCAATCACCCAGGTTACGCAGCCACGGCTCCACCGCCGAGCGCAACGAGTCTCGCATGAGATGTGGTTGTCAGTCGAACCGCTGCCGTAAAACGTGTCCGACGCACCATTAGGCTCGTGACCGAGGCTCCGCGACGGTCGGGGGACGAGCGAGAACCGTGGGAGGCTGTCATGTCCGAACCCGAGCGTCCGCCGCGCGTACGCATGACCGGGACGCAGCGCCGCGAGCAGTTGATCGAGATCGGTCGCTCGTTGTTCGCCGAGCGCGGGTACGAGGCGACGTCGGTCGAGGAGATCGCCGGTCGCGCGCACGTGTCCAAGCCCGTCGTCTACGAACATTTCGGTGGCAAGGAAGGCCTCTACGCCGTCATCGTCGACCGCGAGATGTCCACTCTGTTGTGGATGATCACGTCGTCGCTCGAGAACAACAGGTCGCGCATCCGCGTCGAACGTGTCGCGTTGGCCCTGCTCACGTACGTCGAGGAGCGCACCGACGGCTTCCGCATCCTGGTGCGAGACTCTCCCGTCGCCGCTGCCGACGGCAAGTACTCGTCCCTGCTCAACGACGCCGTCAGCAAGGTCGGGCACATACTCGCGGGCGACTTCACGCGTCGCGGATTCGATGCCGGTTTCGCGCCCCTGTACGCGCAGGCACTCGTCGGCATGGTGTCGATGACGGCACAGTGGTGGCTCGACGTCCGTGAACCGTCCAAGGAAGTGGTAGCGGCTCACGTTGTCAATCTGTGTTGGAACGGTCTCACCAATCTGGAGGCTGCACCGCAATTGGGCGAGGAATGAGCGGTCCATTTTCACTCTCGTGAGCAAAAGAGCGAGTACAGTCGCTTTCACTGCGGTGAGATGCACGTCACACGTGCAGGTGATAATTGTTCGGACCGGAAGCAAGTTGAGAGAGGCCGTAAAGCCACCGGGTGGTACCGTTCGTTCGTAATTTGCGCAGTGGCGGCCCAGTATTGCGAAGGCGGAATCAATGGTCAGACAGGCCCGCGCCGAGATAACTCGCGACACCGTCTTGGCGGGCGCAGCGAACGTATTCCTGCGTCTCGGCTACGCGAATGCGAGTCTCAGCGAGATCATTTCTCAGTCTCAGGTCACCAAGGGTGCTCTGTACTTCCACTTCGGGTCGAAGGAAGAGCTGGCCCGCGCGGTCATCGACGAGGGAAACACGCGACTGACGACGGCGTGCAGGCAGTTCAACGACGGCCGCATCCCCGCTCTCGAAGCAGCGATCGGTATCTCGTACATCGTGGTGGATCTGTCGGTCAGCGATCCCATGGTGTCGGCCATGCTGCGGCTCAGCCACCAGATCGGCGACTACCGCGGAACCCAGGGCAACGTCATGGCCGGGTGGGCGGATGCGTTCGACACCCTGGCGGCCAAGGCCATCAAGCAGGGCGACATCGATTCGACCGCAGACTCCAGGACCATCGGCTCGCTGGTCCTCGAGATCCTGACCGGCGTGCACATGGTGGCCGTGGCCACGGCCAACACTGCCGAGTTGCCGTCGCGCATGGAACGTCTGTGGTACTACCTGCTCCCGTCTCTCGTGACGCCGGGCAAGCTCGAGTACTTCCGTGAGTTCGCAGCACGACGGGTCATCCGGCACTAGGGCTTCCGCCTCGCCAGGTACGGCCGGATAGGATCGAGCGCGATCGCCGGTTTTCCGCCCCGTCCTGCGGGGTGGATGCCGGACTGACAGTCGTGCCGATCTTGCTCAGGAGCCCCGCAGTTGCCTTCCGATTCTTCGCTTCATCTGTCGGGTCTCGCGCGCGTCGCTCTCGCCGACGCGACGCTGCAGTCCGTCGCCGAGGCGGTGGGTGCCGCCGAACGCACTCTGGTCGGCCCCAACGCGTCGAGGCCGTTCGTCGCGGCAGCGATGGCCGAGCGGACGCAGGTTCTGGTGGTCACCGCGACCGGGCGTGAAGCCGACGAGCTGACCGCCGAACTCGAGCAGATCCTCGGTGACTCGGTGGTGCAGTTCCCGTCGTGGGAGACGCTGCCGCACGAGCGTCTCTCGCCCAGCGCGGACACCGTCGGCAAGCGACTGCAGGTGCTGCGCCGCCTCGCGCGTCCCGACGACGCCGATTACGGCCCGCCCATCCAGGTCATCGTCACGACGGTCCGCTCACTCGTGCAACCGATGTCTCCGGGGCTGGGGGAGATCGAGCCGGTCACGTTGAAGGTCGGCGTCGAGACCGACTTCGACGGCCTGATCCACCGTCTCGTCGAGCTCGCCTACACCCGCGTGGACATGGTCGGCAAACGTGGAGAGTTCGCCGTCCGCGGCGGCATCCTCGACATCTTCTCGCCGACGGCCGATCACCCGGTGCGCGTCGAGTTCTGGGGTGACGAGGTCACCGAGCTCCGCGCGTTCTCCGTCGCCGATCAGCGATCTCTGGCCGACGTCCAGGTCGATTCGGTCATCGCCCCGCCGTGTCGGGAACTGATCCTGACGCAGGAAGTCCGCGATCGTGCCGCGGCGCTGAGCGCGGACAACCAGGCCGACGCGGCTCTCGTCGAGATGCTCGACAAATTGTCCGGTGGCGTTCCGGTCGAAGGCATGGAGGCGCTGCTGCCGTTGCTTCAGCCCGGCGAACTCCAGCTGCTCGCCGACATCCTTCCGCGTGGTGCTCACGTCCTGCTCTGCGATCCCGAGCGAATCCGTACGCGCGCAACCGATTTGGTGCGCACCGGGCAGGAATTTCTCGAAGCGTCGTGGACGGCGGCGTCCGTCGGCGGCGCGGCCCCACTCGACGCGTCGACACTCGATACGTCCAGCCTGGGCGGTGTCGGCCTCGATCTCGGTGCATCCGCCTATCGCTCGCTGCGGCAGGTTCGGGAATCCGCCGAGGCACACGGTCGCCCGTGGTGGACCATCAGTCCGCTGGCTTCCGGCAGTGACGACGAGGTCGAACTCGCCATCGAAGGTGTCCCCGAGGTCCGCGGCTCCGAGGAACTACTGGCCGGTGTCTTCGCGATGTTGCGCGGACATGTGTCGACGGGCGGTCGCGCCGTCATCGCCGTCGCCGGGGCGGGCACCGCTACGCGCATCATCGAGCGACTCGGCGAGGCGGATGTGCCTGCGGCGCACATCGACTCGGGTGCCGAGCCGCTGCCCGACGTCGTCAGCGTCCTGTGCGGTTCGCTGCACGAGGGACTGATTCTGCCCGACGCTGGACTCGTCGTCGTCACCGAAAGCGACCTCACCGGCAACCGCGTCACCGCGGCCGAAGGCCGAAAGATGCCCGCCAAGAGGCGGAATCAGGTCGACCCGCTCGCACTGGTCGCGGGCGACAGCGTCGTACACGATCAGCACGGCATCGGCCGGTTCGTCGAGATGATCGAGCGGACGGTCGGCGGTGCGCGTCGGGAATACCTCGTCATCGAATACGCACCGAGCAAGCGCGGTCATCCCGGTGACCGGTTGTTCGTGCCGATGGACTCGCTCGACCAGCTCTCGCGCTACGTCGGCGGTGAGCTGCCTGCGCTGAGCAAGCTCGGCGGATCCGACTGGGCCAATACGAAACGCAAGGCGCGCAAGGCCGTTCGCGAAATCGCAGGCGAGCTCGTGCAGCTGTACGCCGCACGCCAGGCCGCGCCAGGTCACGCATTCGGCCCGGATACGCCGTGGCAGCGCGAGATGGAAGACGCGTTCGGGTTCACCGAGACGATGGACCAGATGACGGCCATCACCGAAGTCAAGGCCGACATGGAGAAGGCGGTTCCGATGGACCGCGTCATCCTCGGCGACGTCGGATACGGCAAGACCGAGATCGCGGTGCGCGCGGCGTTCAAGGCGGTGCAGGACGGGAAACAGGTCGCCGTGCTCGTGCCGACAACCCTTCTGGCGCAACAGCACCTGCAGACGTTCCAGGCCCGCATGGCGTCGTTCCCGGTGACAGTGAAGGGTCTGTCCCGCTTCACCCACGGCGCCGACGCCAAAGAGGTGATGACCGGTCTCGCCGACGGGACCGTCGACATCGTCGTCGGAACGCACCGCCTGTTGCAGACCGGCGTCACGTGGAAGGACCTCGGTCTCGTCATCGTCGACGAGGAGCAGCGATTCGGCGTCGAGCACAAGGAGCACATCAAGTCGCTGCGGACGCACGTCGACGTCCTGACGATGTCGGCGACGCCTATTCCTCGTACGTTGGAGATGAGTCTTGCCGGCATCCGGGAGATGTCGACCATCCTCACCCCGCCCGAGGAGCGCCACCCGATCCTCACGTACGTCGGTGCGTACAACGACAAGCAGGTGGCCGCGGCTATCCGACGCGAACTCCTGCGCGACGGCCAGGTGTTCTTCGTCCACAACCGTGTCAGCTCGATCGACAAGGCAGCCAAGCGTATTCGTGACCTGGTGCCCGAGGCGCGCGTCGCGACGGCTCACGGCCAGATGAACGAGGAGACGCTGGAGAAGACGGTGCAGGGCTTCTGGCAGCGCGAGACCGATGTGCTGGTGTGTACCACCATCATCGAGACCGGCCTCGACATCTCCAATGCCAACACACTCATCGTCGAACGCAGTGATTCTCTCGGTCTGTCGCAGCTGCATCAGCTGCGAGGACGCGTCGGGCGAAGCCGCGAACGGGGATACGCGTACTTCCTGTACCCGGCCGAGAAGCCGTTGACCGAGACCGCGTACGACAGGCTCGCGACCATTTCGCAAAACTCCGATCTCGGTGCCGGTATGGCCGTCGCGATGAAGGACCTCGAAATCCGCGGCGCCGGTAACGTTCTCGGCGCCGAGCAGTCCGGTCACGTGGCGGGCGTCGGATTCGATCTGTACGTGCGGCTCGTCGGTGAGGCCGTCGAGGCCTACCGCGCGGCGGCCGACGGCAAGCCGATCACGACGGACGAGGCGCCCAAGGAGGTGCGTATCGATCTTCCGGTCGACGCGCACATTCCGCCCGACTACGTCACCAGCGATCGGCTTCGGCTGGAGGCGTACCGAAAGCTCGCTGCCGCATCGGATTCCGACGAGATCAAGGCTGTCGTCGACGAGCTGACCGACCGATACGGTCCGCTGCCCGAGGAAGTCGGACGGTTGGTGTCGGTCGCGAAACTTCGGCTCATCGCGAAGGAGTACGCCCTCACCGACATCACTGTCGCGGGAACCCAGGTCAAGCTGGCTCCGATGGATCTTCCCGACTCCAAACAGATTCGCCTCAAGCGGCTCTACCCGAACGCGCAGTACCGTGCCACCACCGGCGTCGTGCAGCTGCCGCTGCCGCGCGTCGAGGGTGGTGGCGTCGGCGCCGCCCGTGTACGCGACGTCGAACTGGTCCAGTTCATCGCCGATCTGATCTTGTCCTTGGACGGCAAGCCGTCTCGATCGGTGCTGCTGGAGCAGACTGTGGGGGTGTGATGACGGTAGTGCTGCTCGATCCGGCCCGGCCGACGATGGTCCCGGCCGAGGCGATCGAATTCCTCAGCGGGGTAGTGGAATTCACCGAGGAAGTACCGGTGCGGACCAGATGGCTCTTCTCCGGGACCGCGCGCGCCGACGGGTCCGCGGCCGTGCTCGTCAGCACCGATCCCCGTAATCCCGATGTGCTGGATCGGATCAGGCGCGGTGACCGCGTCGTCGAGTCGCCCAAGCTACCCGGCGACGACCTCATCGCAGCTGTGGTACTGATGGATCGCCTCCGCACGATCGGGGGATGGGAAGCGCAGCAGACACATGCGTCGCTCAGTGGCTACCTCCTCGAAGAGACCTACGAGCTGCTCGACGCCATCCACAGCGGCAACCTCGTCGATCTGAAGGAGGAACTCGGCGACATTCTGCTGCAGGTACTCTTCCACTCACGCATCGCGCAGGACGCCGAGGAGAACGCGTTCGACGTCGACGACGTCGCCGCCGGTCTGGTCACCAAACTGACCCACCGGACACCCCATCTGACCGACGGTTCGACGGGTCCGATCGACGTCGCCACGCAGGAGAAGGCGTGGGAAGAACGCAAGGCGGCCGAGAAGGCGCGTGGATCCTGCCTCGACGGCATCGCGATGGCCCAGCCCGCACTTGCGTTGGCGCAGAAGGTCGTTGCGCGCGCTACCAAGGCCGGGCTGCCCGATGAACTCGTACCCGACGACCTGCGCACCGTCCACATCGGGGTCGACCACAGTCACGGCGGCGAGAGCGCCGAGGACCTGTTGCGTCGGAACGTCCTCGACTTCGCCCGGCGCGTCCGAGGTGCCGAGGAATCCGCCAAGCTCCACGGCGCGCAGCCGGGAAAGCTCACCGCCATCGAGTGGATCGAGAATTGGGGCCGGAAGTAGGGGTTTTCGTTTCCCCGCTTTCCGGAGCGAGGGTGACATTCGGTCACTCGGAGTGACCGAGGGCCGCCCTCGCTCCAGCCGGGCCCGCGGCCACCCCCGCATGAATGACGCTTCCAAGCCATCAGATCGTATGGATGAACCATTCAAGCGATCGCGGCCCCGACTACCTACGCCAGAACAGATGGTGCGTCACGCCGCTGGGGCTGGGGACAACTTCGTGTTCGAAGCGGTCGTTCAGCTCGTCGGGCGATTCCCAGAGCTTCAGGCCGTCCCCGAGCTCCAAGTCGGAGACGGCTACATGCATGGTGTCGACGAGGTCCGCGTCGAGGAACTCGCGGATGGTGGTGACGCCACCACCCAATCGCACGTCCCGGCCGTCGGCTGCTTTCTTCGCCTGGTCGAGCACGGTTGCGGCGTCGGCGTCGACGAAATGGAAGGTCGTCTCGCCGAGCGTGATCGACGGGCGTTCGTGGTGCGTCAGAACGAAAACGGGTGTGTGGAAGGGCGGTTCGTCACCCCACCAGCCCTCCCACTCGAGGTTCTCCCACGGCCCCCGTTGCGGCCCGAACTTGTTGCGGCCCATGATCTCGGCGCCGATGTTGTGCGCGAAGTCCCGCGTGAAGTAGTCGTCGAGACCGCGGGTGCCGCCCGGATCGGTGCGGTTCGGCCAACTCGCGGTGGCGCCGGCCCACGCGAACATGCCGGAGTGATCGAATCCGAACGGGCTCTCGAAGCTCTGATTCACCCCCGCCGCGACGCCGTCGCTGGAGACGTTGAAATTCTGGACTCGTACTAGCTGTGGCACGTGCGCTCCCGTCGTAGATGATTGAAGTACGGGAAATGGACCGAGCAGGCACCCGAAACTCATCGCATGAATGGCGCGCCCAAGCTATCTGATCGTATGAATGTGACATTCAAGCGATCAGCCGAACAGCGTCGAACCCCAGTACTCCGATTCGCCCAACCCTGGGGGACAGGCGAACACAGCCGATCCGACGTGCTGGATGTACTCGTTCATCGCGTCGTGGCGAGCGAGGTTCAACTGCATGGGAACGAACTGAGTCAGCGGGTCGCGGCAGTACGCGATGAAGAACAGTCCGGCGTCGAGGTGGCCGAAGCCGTCGGATCCGTCGGTGAAGTTGTAGCCGCGGCGCAGCAGTTGCACCCCACCCAGTTCTTCCTTCGACGCCAGCCGTACGTGCGCGTCCTTGTCGATCAGGAACCCTTGCGGCCCTTTCGATTCCAGATCCAGGTCGTCGAACTCGTCGCGAAGACCCAGCGGTGCACCGGTTCCCTTGCTGCGGCCGATCACTCGTTCCTGCTCGTTCAGCACCGTGCGGTCCCAGGATTCGATCAGCATGCGAATGCGTCGTGCCACGAGGAACGACCCGCCGCGCATCCATTCCTGATCGCTGTCGCCGACCCACACGAATTCGTCCAGGGCGCCGGGGTCCTCGGCTTTCAGGTTGGCCGTTCCGTCCTTGAAACCGAACAGGTTTCGCGGGGTCGCCTGTGACGTCGAGGTCGACGACGTCCGCCCGAATCCGAGCTGCGACCACTTGACCGACACGGTGCCGAAGCCCACCCGAGCCAGATTTCGAATTGCGTGGACAGCAACTTGGGGATCATCAGCGCAGGCCTGGATACACAGATCGCCGCCGGACCTGAGAGGATCCAAGTTGTCGCCGGGGAAATGCTGCAGGTCGGCCAACGACGCCGGTCGCGAACCCTCCAGGCCGAACCGCGTGAACAATCCCGGCCCGAACCCGATCGTCAAGGTCAACGACGAGGCCGAAAGCCCCAGTGCCTCACCGGTGTCCGTCGGCGGCTTGTATTCGCCCGCGTCGACTGCGCCGCCGTCGAATGTCTCTTCGCCCCGCGTCAATCTCTCGGCCATGAGTGTCCACTCACGGAGCATCGCAACGAAGTCGTCGCGCGAATCCGTCGTGACGTCGAAGGCGACGAAGTGCATGCGGTCCTGTGCAGGCGTGACGATGCCTGCCTGGTGGTCGCCGCGAAAGGCGACGACGTCCGACGCCGCGTCTTCCTCACGAGACCCGGCACAACCGCCGGCGATGGCCCCGGCTCCGACGAGAGCTGCCCCCGCCCCGACGGCGCCGAAGAGGCGCCGTCGGGAAAAGCCGTTGTTCCTAGGTTCCTGCGACGACACCTTGCACCTGGCTCACTTCTGCGGACAGGGCGTCGATCTTGTTCGACAGTTCCTGTCGCTGGGGTTCGGTGACGGTGTCGTAGGAGACGAAGCCGTCACCCTGGCGGTACTGGGCGAGTTCTGCATCGAGCTCGGCGAACCGGGAGTCGATCTGCGTTCCCAGTGCGGCGTCACGCTGATCGATGATCGGACGCACCGCGGCGACGGCAGCCTGCGAACCGTCGACGTTGGCCTGGAAGTCCCACAGGTCGGTGTGAGAGAAGAAGTCCTCTTCACCGCTGATCTTGGTTTTCGCGACCTCGTCGAGGAGTCCCTGTGCACCACCGGCGACCTGGATCGGATCGACCGTGAAGTCGTCGGCCTTCACCTTCTGGGCGAGTTCGGCGATGTCGGCCTGCAGCTGATCGGCCATGGCGTTCGTGTCGGGCTGAATTCCCTGCTCCCACAAATCTTTTTCGATCCGGTGGAAGCCGGTCCACGTGTCTCCGGGCTCGACGTCGGGTTCACGCAGATCGATGCGGGGATCGAGGTCGTCGGGGAAGCTCTCGGCCACAGGCTCGATGCGTTCGTAGTAGCTACGGGTGACGGGGAACTGAGCCTTCGCGGCGTCGATGTCACCGGCCTTGACCGAGGTCACGAACTGAGCGACGGTCTCCTGCAGTGCGTCGACCTGGCTGACGACGTAGCGCTTGTATCCCGACGCGGCCTCCTCGAGCAGACCGTCGTCGTCGGCCTGGCGGACCGCATCGCCGGTGACGACGAAGTCGCCGCGGATGCCGTCGCCGACCATGCCTGCCTTGCATGCCGTGTGGTACGTGCCCGGGTCGGGCAGCGACACGATGAGTTGACGCGTCAGCCCGGGGCCGATGTTCTCGATTTCGCCCATGACGCGGTCGCCCTCGCCGTAGACGTAGAACTCGGTGACCTTCGTTCCGTTGTTGGTGATCTGGAACGTCGAGTTGCCCGTCGTGCCTTCGGTATTCGCGACGTCACACGTGGTGTCGGTCGCTGCTACCGCGATGTCTCCTGCACTGGCTTCGGACGACGACTTCTCCGTACAGCCGGCGAGCGCCAGGGGAAGAACCGCGACAGCGGCGAGAGCGTAGGTGGTACGACGCATCGAGACGACGCCTTTCATGAGGTGAGTGCGGGTTCGGGAACACGAACCGGACGCAGGAAGAGGAACAGAACGACACCGAGGTAGAGCGCCCAGCCGACGACCTGCAACAGGGTCGGTTCGGGACGGAAATTGAAGATGCCTGCGAGCACGGTGCCGTACCAGCTCGAGGCGTCGAATTGCGAGGTGATGTCGAATGCGACTGTGCCGCCACCGGGGAGTAGCCCGCCGATCTGCAGTGCGCGGATGCCGTACGCGAGGATGCCCGCGGCGACGACGATGAGGAAGATGCCGGTGTACCGGAAGAATTTTGCGAAATCGATGCGGATCGCACCGAAGTAGAGCAATACCGTCAGGACTGCGGCGGCGACGATGCCGAGCAGCAGTCCGAGCAACGGCCACGAACTGCCGTGTGAGTTTTCGGCGTACCCGACCATCAGCAACGCAGTTTCGACGCCTTCACGTCCGACGGCGAAGAACGACAGCGTCAGCACCGCGATCGGTCCGACGGACAATGCGCGTTCCATTCCGCTGCGCAGTTCCCCGGACATGTCCTTGGCGGCCGTCCGCATCCACAGCACCATCGTCGTGACGATCGCGACGGCGACCAGCGAGGCGAGGCCCGCGATGACCTCCGCGGTCAGACCGGTGACGGTCGAGGTGCCGTAGTGGATGACGAAGAAGATGACCGCAACCATCGCCACTGCGATGCCCACGCCCATCCAGACCCATTTCAGGGCGTCGCGACGCTGGGCTTTCATGAGAAACGCCACGAGGATCATGACGACGATGCCCGTCTCCAGTCCTTCACGGAGTCCGATGAGTCCGCTGCCGAACATCTGCGTGGCGATCGACGGAGCGGATCCTGAGGCGGCGAGTACGGACAACGTCTGATGCTCCTGAACGACGAAACAAGGGTAGGCGACCCTACATGCGGTTGTGAGCAACATACACCCTCTTTCGGCCGAGAAAACCCCCTTGAACTGCGCATTCTCCCCGCTTTAGGTTTCTATTACTTTTGATGTGCAGGATGGATCGAGTGAAGAACCGTCTGGGCTGGGTCGCCGCCGTCGTGTCGGTGGGATTCGTGGCCGCTGCCTGTGGCTCGACCGAACCGCCGCGTCAGATCCCCGAGGGCATCCCGCCTGGTCCCGGCACCCCCGTGCCGATGATCGATTTCAATGCGCCCGGCCGGACCGCCGACCTGCTGCTCGCGTGGGCAGAACCGCAGTCGGCGGAATTGAACATCTCGGCTCCGGCCCTCGCCGCGTATGCGCATGCCGCGGCCATCATGGAGGCGACGTCACCGGACTGCGGCATCGCGTGGACGACGCTCGCCGGCATCGGATACATCGAGAGCAGGCACGGCACCTATCAGGGATCGTCGGTCGCACCCGACGGGACCGTGTCCCCGCCGATCCGTGGAATCCCGCTCGACGGCGCACCGGGCGTCGCCGAGATCCCCGATACCGACGGGGGTCTCATGGACGGCGACCCCGAACACGACCGCGCGATGGGCCCTATGCAGTTCATCCCCGAGACCTGGCGCAAGTGGGGCGTCGACGCCAACGGCGACGGTGTGGCCAACCCGGACAATCTCGACGACGCGGCCCTGACCGCGGCTCGTTATCTGTGTGCGCGCGGCGGCGACCTCCGCACTCCCGAGGGATGGGAGCGAGCCCTCATGGCCTACAACCAGTCCGGGGTCTATCTGCGCGACGTGCGCGACGCGGCCGCCGCCTACTCGGTCGGGACGCGGGCCTAGCTCTGCTTTGCTCGCAGGCACAGCTCTGGTCGCTCCTGCAGGCTCCGCTCCTGCCGTGGCATGCGGGCGTCGTCGGCGAGCGGCTAGTCTGACACCCGGCAGACATCAGCCCGCCCCCGTTACAAGGAGATGCATTCGTGGCCATCATTGAGCAGGTCGGAGCTCGCGAGATTCTCGACTCCCGTGGCAACCCCACGGTCGAGGTCGAGGTCGCACTGGACGACGGAACTCTGACCCGCGCGGCAGTTCCCTCCGGTGCATCCACCGGTGAGCACGAAGCCGTCGAGTTGCGCGACGGTGGCGACCGCTACCTGGGCAAGGGCGTCGAGAAGGCCGTCAACGCTGTTCTCGACGAGGTCGCACCGGCCGTCATCGGCCTCGACGCGATCGAGCAGCGTGCCGTCGACCAGGCTCTTCTCGATCTCGACGGAACCCCGAACAAGTCCCGCCTCGGCGCGAACTCGCTTCTCGGTGTGTCCCTGGCCGTCGCCAAGGCTGCTGCCGAGTCGGCTGGGCTCGAGCTGTTCCGTTACCTCGGTGGACCGAACGCGCACATCCTGCCCGTCCCGATGATGAACATCATCAACGGCGGCGCGCACGCGGACAGCGGCGTCGACGTCCAGGAATTCATGATCGCGCCGCTCGGTGCTCCGACGTTCAAGGAGTCCCTGCGCTGGGGCGCCGAGGTCTACCACTCGCTCAAGTCCGTGCTGAAGGCCAAGGGCCTGTCGACGGGTCTCGGTGACGAGGGCGGTTTCGCTCCCGACCTCGCCGGCACCAAGGCAGCACTCGACCTCATCCTCGAAGCGATCCAGAAGGCCGGACTCGAGCCGGGCCGCGACATCGCGCTCGCTCTCGACGTCGCAGCGACCGAGTTCTACACCGCAGGCACCGGCTACGCCTTCGAGCGTGAGACCAAGTCGGCCGAGGAGATGTCGGCGTTCTACGCACAGCTGGTCGACGCGTACCCGCTGGTGTCGATCGAGGATCCGCTCGACGAGAACGACTGGGACGGTTGGGTCGCCCTGACCGACACCATCGGTGACAAGGTGCAGCTCGTCGGCGACGACCTGTTCGTCACCAACCCGGAGCGTCTCGAGGACGGCATCGTCAAGGGTGCGGCCAACGCGCTGCTGGTCAAGGTCAACCAGATCGGAACGCTGACCGAAACCCTCGACGCCGTC
This sequence comes from Rhodococcus sp. B10, assembly GCF_011770055.1. NCBI lineage: Bacteria > Bacillati > Actinomycetota > Actinomycetes > Mycobacteriales > Nocardiaceae > Rhodococcus > Rhodococcus sp. B10. The sequence continues at coordinate 50,467 of NZ_JAAFYV010000021.1, forward strand.
GACCTGGCGCACCGCAACGGCTACAAGACGATGATGAGCCACCGGTCCGGTGAGACCGAGGACGTCACCATCGCCGACCTCGCGGTTGCTGTCGGCAGCGGCCAGATCAAGACCGGTGCCCCGGCTCGTTCCGAGCGCGTCGCCAAGTACAACCAGTTGCTGCGAATCGAAGAAGCTCTCGGTGACGCGGCGCGTTACGCGGGCGAGCTGGCTTTCCCCCGGTTCAATTACGAGGGATAGTTTTCGGCTCGACAGTGAAGGTGGGACATGGCGGCACGACGAGGAAGACCGGGGACCAGTCCAGGTGGACGGGATCCCAGGCCTCGTGGCCGCACGTCGACCGCCCGTAATCGGCAGGCCGGAGCTGCGTCGGGAGACCAGCGCAGCTCCGGTGCACCCGCGCCGGAAACATCCGAGCAGGCGCGCGACGCCGTCGTTGCCGGTAGGGCAGCGCCGAAACGCGTCGGCGCCCGGAAGTCGACACGAAGTGACCGCACGTTTCTGGGATTGTCGACGGGGCGGGCCGTCGTTCTCGCCGTCGTCGTCTGTGCGTTGGCGTTGACGCTCGCGATGCCGCTGCGCACGTATTTCTCGCAGCGCGCCGAGCTTCAGCAGGTGCTCGCCGAACGCGAGAATCTGGAGAACGACGTCAGAAATCTGGAGCTCGAGAAGTCTCAGCTGAACGAGCCTGCGCGCATCGCTGCCGCAGCTCGTACCCGGCTGTTCTGGGTCATGCCGGGGGAGACGCCGTACACGGTGCAGCTGCCCGGCGACGTCGCGAAGTCGGATCGAGAAGAAGAAGCAAACAAGCAATCTGCGGGTCCGTGGTATCGAGACCTGTGGGAATCGGCAGTGCAGCCGCAACCGACCGACGAGCCGGAAACCCCTCCGCTCCCGGCGCTCGTGCCTGCACCTGCTCCAGCAGCAGAAGGAGGACCGGTCGGGTGAGTCCGGCAGTCTCGCAAGAAGATCTCGACGCAGTCGCAGCCCAGCTCGGGCGTGAACCGCGCGGCGTTCTGGAGATCGCGTACAGGTCGCCGGATGGAAAGCCCGGCGTCGTCAAGACTGCGCCGAAGCTTCCCGACGGCACTCCGTTCCCGACTCTGTACTACCTGACCGATCCGCGGCTCACCGCAGAGGCGAGCCGGCAGGAGTCGGCGGGTGTGATGCGGGAGATGACTGAACGTCTCGGCACCGACTCCGATTTGGCCGCGGGCTACCGGCGCGCCCACGAGTCCTACCTCGCGGAGCGCAACGAGATCGAGTCTCTCGGAACGGATTTCACCGGCGGCGGAATGCCCGACCGGGTGAAGTGTCTGCACGTGCTCATCGCGCATTCTCTGGCCAAAGGCCCGGGATTGAATCCGCTCGGCGACGAGGCTGTGGCGCTCGCTGCCGAATCGTCGTTGCGCGGCACCGCGATTCCAGCCGACTGGCCCACCGTCGCCGAACTACGCGGAGAGACAGCATGACTCGCGTCGCCGCCATCGACTGCGGTACCAACTCCATCAGGCTTCTGGTCGCCGATATCGACGACGGTGTCCTGACGGACGTCGCCCGCGAGATGCGCGTCGTCCGGCTCGGACAGGGCGTCGACGCAACGGGATCCTTTGCGCCGGAAGCCATCGAACGCACCCGGGTTGCGTTGGCCGAGTACGCCGAGATCATCCGTTCCTCCGGTGCTTCCGCACTGCGGATGGTGGCGACTTCAGCGACGCGCGACGCGTCCAACCGCGAGGACTTCTTTGCGATGACGCGCGAGATCCTCGACCCCATCGTGCCTGGATCCGTCGCCGAGGTCATCACCGGCGACGAGGAAGCGCGTCTGTCGTTCGCGGGTGCTGTCGGTGAATTGAGTTCGGGTGACGCGCCTTTCGTGGTGGTGGATCTCGGTGGTGGGTCGACCGAACTCGTCCTGGGCGACGCCGACGGTGTCGAGGCGGCGTACTCCGCGGACATCGGTTGTGTTCGACTGACCGAACGGTGCCTTCCGTCCGATCCTCCGACCGACGAAGAGATCGCTGCCGCACGGGCTTTCGCTGGTGAGCGACTGCAGGTCGCATTCGACGCCGTACCCGTCGAGAAGGCGAGGACGTGGGTCGGCGTCGCAGGCACGATGACGACGTTGGCCGCGCTGGGCCTCGAACTCGAGCAGTACGATCCGAACGCAATTCATCTGTCCCGCATCTCTTTCGCGAAGTTGCGTGAGGTCTGCGACGGACTGTTGCACATGACACACGACGAACGTGCTGCGCTCGGCCCGATGCATCCGGGACGGGTCGACGTCATCGGCGGCGGATCGTTGGTCACGTTGGCGCTTGCCGACGAATTCGCCCGGCGCGCAGGTATCGACGAACTCGTCGTCAGTGAGCACGACATTCTCGACGGCATCGCTCTGAGTGTGGCTCCGCCACCCGTGCGCGCGTAGGCGCCTCCGGCGCTCGTGCGCGCGAATGTAGTCCAGGGACTACATTTCTGCTCACAACGGGTGACCAGCGACCCTGCATTTCTGCAGTTCGCGTCTGCGGCGGTGTTCCTTGCATCGCATGACGTTTCGGTGTTCTCTGTGCTGGGGGTCACAACTTCCGAAGCGAGGATTATCGATGACGACGACGCAGGCTCCGTCCGAAAAGGGTTTGGCGCGTGCGGCGCAGGCTCTTGCCCGCGCCACCGAGAAATGGTTCCCCGACGCTTACATCTTTGCCCTGGCCGGGGTGGTCGTCGTCGCCGTGGCGGCGTTCGTCAACGGGTCGTCGCCGCAGAATGTCGTCGATGCCTTCGGTAACGGCTTCTGGGATCTGACGGCGTTCACGCTGCAGATGGCGATGGTGGTACTGACCGGGTACGTGGTGGCGACGTCGCCGCCCGTTGCTCGGCTCATCACGCGCCTCGCGCGGATTCCCAGTTCTCCCAGCAGCGCAGTCAGTTTCGTGGCACTGCTGTCGTGTTCGGTGTCGTTCCTCAACTGGGGACTCAGTTTGGTGTTCGGTGGTCTGCTGGCGCGAGCGATCGCCCGCCGGGACGATCTCCGGGTCGACTACCGGGCCCTCGGCGCGGCCGCATTCATGGGTCTCGGAGCGGTCTGGGCGCTCGGCATGTCGTCGTCGGCCGCGCAGTTGCAGGCCACCGCGAGCTCGCTGCCCGCGTCGTTGCTGCAGATCACCGGCGTCCTCGATTTCGGCAAGACGATCTTCACGTGGCAGTCGCTGCTGACGTGTTTCATCATTACCGTGCTGACCGTCGTCATCGCGCATTTCTCCGCGCCGAAGGGTGCGGCGATCAAGACCGCGGAGTCGATGAATGTCGATCTCGACGACACCGTTGCCGAACCTGCACCGCGCAGTCGCCCCGGTGAGTGGCTGGAATACAGTCGCATTCTGCCGTGGTTCGCCGGTGCGATGACGCTGGGTTGGCTTGTGTCGCAGCTGTTGACGCTGCCGGTACTCACTGTGGTGTCGTCGTTGAACGGATACCTGTTGGTGTTCCTGATGCTCGGCCTCGTGCTGCACGGGACTCCGCGACGCTTCCTCGATTCCGTTGCGCAGGCAGTTCCGGCGACGGCAGGCATCCTGGTGCAGTTCCCGCTGTACGCCGCAATGGCCGCGATTCTGACGGAGGCCGAGGGCAGGGGAGGCGTCACGATCTCCGAACACCTTGCGCACTTCTTCACCGACGTCGGCAGCGGCGGGGGATTCGCCGTGGTCATCGCGATCTACACCGTCGTGCTCGGGTTGTTCGTGCCGTCGGGTGGCGGCAAATGGCTCGTCGAGGCGCCCTACGTCATGCAGTCCGCGACGGACGTGCAGATGAACCTCGGCTGGACCGTCCAGATCTACAACGTCGCCGAGGCTCTGCCGAACCTGATCAACCCGTTCTTCATGCTGCCGTTGCTCGCCGTACTGGGCCTGCGGGCACGTGATTTGATCGGGTTCACGTTCCTACAGTTCATCTTTCACTTCCCGGTGGTGCTGCTGCTCGTCTGGCTGTTGGGTACGACATTCCAGTTCGTGCCGCCGGTGATCCCGGGGTAGGGCTGGGCCGATATGATCGTCACCGCTGGAGCCCAGGTTCCAGCGGTGGCCCCTATAGCCCAATTGGCAGAGGCAGCGGACTTAAAATCCGCACAGTGTCGGTTCGAGTCCGACTGGGGGCACTGTTTGGCCGCAGGTCAGAGGTGGTGTCGGACGTGAATGGACGTTCGAACACGTGCGAGAGCGACACAGATTGACACAACTCAAAATAACCGACGTAGCTAGACGTCGATGATCGTAGGTGGATCACTATGGTCACACACCTGCATGCCTCGGCCGTTGGTGCGCGGTCGCGCACCGTGACGCAGCGAGCGGCCCTGTGTATGTCAAGACCCGCGTCGACCCAGGGGGCCTAGTCCGCGACGACAAGACGGGCGTGACGGTCAGGTCAATTAAGTTCGGTGTGAACCGATTCGTCTGTATCTATTTGATCATCAGACAGTAATTCCTTGAATCTGTAGACCGTCTTCTTCTTGGGTGCGGTCTGTTCTGAGACTCTAATTCTGACGTAACGACCATATGTGAGCTCTCCGCTGTCCAGAAGTTCAGCTGGTACTTCCTTGATCTTTCGCTTTCCTCGCCGTCCCGGGCTCACCAGTTCGATCCAACCGGCGTCGCTCAAGCCGCGAACGTTGCCTGCAATCACTTGGTTTTCGACCAGTTCTTCGCGATACGCGAAGAAGCGCATGGCATCTGCTCGTCCGCGCTCCGTTAGCGTTGAGCGCAAACGCTCACCGATGGTGACAAACGCGTCGACTTGGACGTCGGCGTGGAAATCGTTGAGAGCGACCACGAACTTTCGAACAGAATCGAGCAGGGCATCAGGCCTTTTCGAAAGTAGATCCCACGCGTCACCGCGCTCGAACTCGTTGTGCATATCCAGAATCGTGCTCAAGGCACCCTCAAACGCGTCCGGTACTAGGTGTGGAGCAAGGGAACCATCAGCGGGTCCAGCAACGTAGGGCTTCAGGTGCACGATGACGCTGCCCTCGCTGACTGAAGTACCCCAGGTTTTGTTCCTATGCGGTTACGAGGGCCGGGGTGGCCGACTCGCTGGGTTGTGAGATGTCGATCAGGGTGGTCTCGTATTCAGCCGGGGGCATGGAGCCGAGCGCTTCGTGCAGACGCTGATGGTTGTACCACCACACGTATTCGAGCGTCGCGAACTCGACGTCGTCGACCGTTCGCCACGGTCCACGCCGGCGGATCAGCTCGGTCTTGAAGCTCGCGTTGACGCTTTCGGCGAGGGCGTTGTCGTAGGAGTCGCGAACCGTGCCCACCGACGGTGTGATGCCCAGCTCGATCAAACGATCGGTGTAGGTCACAGACAGGTACTGCGACCCGTGGTCGGAATGATGTGTCAACCCGGATAGATCGGTATTCGCCTGCCACACAGCGTGATCGAATGCAGGGAGGGGCAGGTCTTCGGTGCGCATGGACGACGCCACGTGCCATCCCACGATCTTGCGGGTGCACACGTCCGTGACGAAGGCGACGTATGCGAAACCCTACCACGTCCGGACGTAGGTGATATCGACCACCCACAATCGATTCGGTTGTGTTGCAACGAAATTACGTTTCACACTGTCCCGCGGCCGCACCCCAGCAGGGTCGGGTCGGGTGGTGAACACCTTCTTCGAGCGTTGCACACCGCGCACCCCGGCGCAGCGCATCAACCGGCGCGTCTGTTCACGGCCGACCCGAACACCCCGGCGGCTCAGCTCTGCGTGCATCTTCTTGACTCCGTACACCGAAAAATTGTTCTCGTGCACGGTCTTCACCAGTGGCACCAGTGGCACCAGTTCGCCGTCGCGGATTGAACGTGCCGATGCAACACGATTTTTCGCTGCACGGTAGCCTCGCGAGGTAAGGAAGACCACACCCGCCGCCCGCAGAGCGCGACAGATGAACGAGGGTCTCGAAACGATCGCGGTACGCGTCGATGAACGCGATCATCTCGTCGTGGTCCGGTCGAGTTCCGAGGCGAAAAACGCGCTCGCCGATTTCAGTAGCTCGTTCGTTCGCTCGAGTTCGGCGACCCGCTTCTTCGGCCTGCGGATCTCGTTGTGCTCGTCGCTGCTGACCCCCCGCCGTTCACCGGCATCGACCTGGGCCTTGCGTCGCCACGGCGAGGGTGAGGTAGTCAGAATAGTTCACCGCGTGCCCGAGAGTGTTGGACAGCAAGTATGGAGGGAGTGTGACACTTGCGGTGAACAGCAGTAGGCAGAACAAGGCCACATGCAAGATCGCGACGCCGATGACCAGGGTTACTACAGTCGCGGCGTTGTACAGCGCGGATCGTTGCCGCTCTTGCGGCGATTTCGGTCGCTCCCACAATTCGTGATCGAGGACGAGCCACAGAACCATCGCTGCGATCGACAGCACGGTCGCCACGCTCATGCGCCAGGGACCCATGGTGTCGGCGAACAGCCAGATCGTGCTGGTGGCCAGTGCGAACGCGCCGGTGGCGAATGCACCGACGAGTACTTTCGACAACCCGGTGACCAGTCGCCACGGGCGGTTCGCTCGCACCATTCCCGACAGCAGACGCACCCGCCGAAGCCCCGAGGGCGCGAAGTAGCGTGTGCCGCCGTCGATCTGCTCGGACGGGAACCGTCTGCTCGCACCCGGTGGCGCGAGGTCCGGTTCGTCCAGAGCGCGGGAAACAACCAGTTCGACGGCTGTCTCCACCCGGCCCTCGATGTGTACTCCGCCGACTGCGGCGACGGAGATGAGTGCGAACAGGTGGTCGACGCTCACGTCGGCGACCACCGGCACGGTGTTCTCGCGCCGAGGCAGGTCGGTGAGGTATACGACGACGTCTTCGCGCTCGGACGATGGTTCGACCGCGTCGACCACATCGAACAAGGTGGCCTGCTCGTCCGAGAGATAGGGTTCGCTGCGTACTTGCGTCGTCCACCGGCGCTTGCGACGATCGCGGCTTCCCAGTTGTTCCGGCAGGCGCTGCGCCAGCCGGTGCGCCAGGGCCGTGGGTTTGCCCGGATCAGCGATCAGCAGCACCGAGACGTGCTCGTCCGCTGCGCTGGACTGTGACTGTTGGTTGTGTTCGTTCCCCGACACCAGTGCCAGGGTAGTGGGTCGATCAACTCCGCAGCAGCCGATTGCACAGAAGGATTGCCATGTCCGGCAAAGACGCGGAGCGAAAACGAACCAGAGCCAGGTAAAGAACACCGCTTCGTGCGGTTGGCCCGTATGTCAAGCCGTAACCGCAACGTAGAAGGACACTTTCGTTCTTTCCGCGGGTTGAGGGCCAGTTCGACAGGCACACCTGTTTCGAAGAACACGGGCGTCCGGGTGGCGGCGCGCGGCGCTACAACACTGTGCTTTCTTTCATAGTGTCCCGCGAGAGATTCGTTCCGATGATTCGATTAGACCGAAGTCATTGCAGCACTGCAAGATTGGGACTATCCACTGTCTACTCATTGCTCCGCAGTCCGCGAACTACAGACACCTTCGATCACACCCTGGAACACTCGTGTGCCCGAATCGAGCCGACCTGGTCGAAAGCCGCGCTGCACATTTCGCCGATCCAACCGCGCCGCACCTGCTGGTCCGGCGGGTGGGACGGCACTAGATCCGTGCGCGGATCGATCGACTCGCCCGACCGGCCTCGAAAGCATATCGGTGAACCCGCACCGTTGTCTCGGACGGACAAACACTAGATTCTGTTGCTCTCGAAGCGCGTCTGCGCGATAGCATCTGCCCCCCGGGCTCGAAGCATCTGCTCTCACGGACGCGTTGTGGAAGGCACACGACCGAGGCGTGACCTTCACCCTGCTCGACGACGGCGCACTCGACGAACTGTCGTCGAAAATCATTGCACAACTGAATTATTCGATAGTCGAACACGTTGATTCCGCTCACGTGGGGACAACGATGACCATTCGCATCGCACTCCCGGAACGGGGATACCTGGCCACCGTCACCATCACTGCACGAAAAGCCTTGCAGACAACTGCAATGCGGGTCCACCCGCCCGCGCCTGAATACACCTCGCGGGACTTGAAATCCGCACAGTGTCACGGGCGGGAGAGTGCGCGGCCTAGCGCTAACGCACCAGTTCGGACTGCGGGTGCGAGAAGTTCCGGCCGGAATTGATCAGCAGGTACCGATACCGAGAGGGCGGCGATGGGTTCCGTTCCGACCAGGATGGGTGATGCGAGGCAGCACCCGCCGTCGGCGGCTTCGCCACGTTCGACGGCGACGCCGGAGCGTCGGATTTCGGTGAGTTGCCGTTTCAGGGTGGCGGGATCGACGATGGATTTGTCGGTGTATCGGCGAAGCGGCTTTGCGAATACGGCGTCTCGGAACGCGTTGGATTCGTGCGCGAGGATGGCTTTGCCCACACCTGTGCACGTCAGGGGTAGTCGGCCACCGATTTGGGACGGCAGCGGCAACGGCTTGTGGCCTTGCAGTTTCTCGATGTACACCACGTCGTGGTCTCTGCGTACCCCGAGGTGCACCGTGTGTCCGGTGACAGCGTGCAGATCGTGCATGAATGGCATGGCGGCAGAACGTAATTGATGCTTGACGGGGACACGTTCACCGAGTTCGAACAACCGCATTCCCAGCTCGAACTTGGTCCCTGCGCGCTGTATCCAGTGGACGGTGACCATATCGACGAGCATGCGGTGCACGGTCGATCGCGGCAAACCTGTCCGAGTGCACACCTCGGCGAGCCCCAGCGCGCCGCCGGCCGGGAACGAGTCCAGGATGAGGGTGTAGCGCTCGAGCAAGGACATGTCATCCCGTTTCATGAGATGAATCCTATGCGCAGGTGGCCGTCGGTCCTAGCGTCGCCACCATGACAGTTCTCGAACCACATGTCCTCGACGATGCAGCGGAGCGGCTGGCCCAGGCGTCGAGCACGGGCGTTCCATGTCCGCCCGTACGCGACTTGATCGGCCGTGACGACGTCGATGCGGCCTATCGGATACAGACGATCAACATCGATGCGTCGGTGCGTGACGGACGCCGCGTCGTCGGCCGGAAGATCGGGCTGACCTCTCCCGCGGTGCAGAAACAGCTAGGAGTCGATCAACCCGACTTCGGTGTGCTGTTGGACCACTTCGACGTGTCCGGTGACGCTGCTATCGATTCTTCGCGACTGTTGCAGCCGCGGATCGAGGCAGAAATAGCATTCAGGGTGGCCGCGCACATCGACCATACGATCACAGCGGACCAGGCGCCCCAGTACGTCGATCGGGTGTATGCGTCGTTCGAGATCGTCGACAGCCGTATTGCCGACTGGGATATCAGTCTTGCGGACACTGTGGCCGACAACGCCTCTTCCGGGTTGTACGTTCTCGGGGATTGGCTACCTGTCACCGACGCGCCGGAACTCGCCGGCGTCGCAATGACACTGACAGCAGACGGCGAACAGGTGTCGACAGGGAAGGGATCGGACTGCCTGGGCAGCCCGTGGGAAGCGCTGGTCTGGCTGGCGAATACCAGCCTCTCGTACGGTGCACCGCTCCGAGCGGGCGAGGTCGTCCTGTCCGGCGCGCTCGGCCCGATGGTCCCGGTGACACCCGGATCGCGCTATACCGCCTCGATCTCCGGTCTCGGAGATGTCACCGCAACGTTCACCCTCTGAACCTCGGCCCAGTTGGCCACGAACGAAAGCAGCGCATCATGGAACGCACGAAAGTAGCGGTGATCGGATCGGGCAACATCGGAACCGATCTCGTCATCAAACTCGAACGGGTAGCACGCAACGTCGAGATCGCCGTCTTGGTCGGTATCGATCCCGCCTCGGACGGGCTGGCTCGGGCTCGTCGCCTAGGAATCGAGACCGTCGATTCCGGTGTGCAAGGGCTCATCGAGCATCCGTTGTTCGATCAGATCGACATCGTCTTCGACTCGACCTCCGCCAAAGCACATGTCGCAAACGCGGAAGCGCTCCGTCCCTACGGCAAGAAGCTGATCGATCTGACACCCGCAGCCCTCGGCCCGTACGTAGTCCCTGCCGTGAACCTCGATGCACACCTCGGGGCTCCGGATGTCAACATGGTGACCTGCGGCGGCCAGGCGACCATTCCGATCGTCGCCGCCATCTCCGCGGTGACTCGGGTGCACTACGCGGAAATCGTCGCTTCGATCGCGTCGAAGTCCGCAGGTCCTGGAACTCGGGCGAACATCGACGAGTTCACCGAAACAACCTCTGCGGCAATCGAACAGGTCGGTGGCGCTGCACACGGGAAGGCCATCATCGTCCTCAATCCTGCCGAGCCGCCGCTGATCATGCGCGACACCGTGCTGGCGTTGGTGTCCGATCCGGATCAGGCGGCGATAGAGCAGTCGGTTATCGACATGGTCGACGCGGTCTCCACCTATGTTCCCGGGTATCGCCTCAAGCAGCGAGTGCAGTTCACCGCGCTCGACGACGCCGAGTCGGTGGCGACTCTGACCGGGGGAGTGGAGAGAGGACCTGGTTTGTGGAAGGTGTCGGTGTTCCTCGAAGTCGAAGGCGCCGCGTATTATCTCCCCGCATACGCGGGAAATCTCGACATCATGACCTCCGCGGCCCTGCAGGTCGCGGAAAAGATCGCTGAAAACACCGTAGTGGGGGCTGTGTGATGACCGATCGATCTTCAGTCCTCGACGGAGCGGCGCTCTACATTCAGGACGTCACCCTGCGTGATGGTATGCATGCGATGCGGCACCGCATCAGTCCCGAGAACGTCGCTCGTGTGGCGGGCGCCCTCGACCGCGCCGGAGTCGATGCCATCGAGGTCACGCACGGTGACGGGCTTGCAGGCCACAGTCTGACCTACGGGGCAGGAAGCAACACCGATTGGGAATGGATCGAAGCGGCCGCCGCGGTGGTGCACCGCGCCAAGCTGACCACGCTGCTACTGCCGGGTGTCGGCACTGTCGCGGAGTTGAAGCGTGCGTTCGCTCTCGGGGTGACCTCGGTGCGGGTGGCCACCCATTGCACCGAAGCCGATGTCGCCGCGCAGCACATCGACACCGCCCGCGGGCTCGGTATGGACGTGTCCGGATTCCTGATGATGTCGCATCTCGCCGAACCCGCGCAGTTGGCGGAGCAAGCGAAATTGATGGAATCGTATGGTGCGCATTGCGTTTACGTCACCGATTCCGGTGGGCGTCTCACCATGGCGGGCGTGCGCGAGCGGGTGCGGGCATATCGTGATGTGCTCGACCCGCATACCCAGATCGGTATCCATGCCCACCAGAATTTGTCACTGTCGGTTGCCAATTCGGTGGTAGCTGTGGAGGAAGGTGTCACTCGCGTCGATGCGTCCCTCGCCGGTCATGGTGCAGGAGCAGGTAATTGCCCGATCGAACCGTTCGTCGCGGTAGCAGATCTGCACGGCTGGAAGCATGGGTGCGATCTGTTCGGCCTGCAGGACGCAGCCGACGACATCGTCCGCCCGTTGCAGGACCGTCCAGTGCAGGTCGACCGAGAAACGCTGACTCTCGGCTACGCCGGGGTGTACTCGAGCTTCCTGCGTCACGCCGAGGCAGCTGCGAGGCAGTACGGACTCGACACGCGTGCAATACTTCTCGCGGTCGGAGAACGCGGCTTGGTCGGAGGCCAGGAAGACCTGATCACCGACATCGCATTGGACCTGGCAGCAGCAGACCCAGCAACTGGTCGGTCGTAAGTCGATCGTCGCCGTCACCCGTCACACAGCGCTTCTGCTGTGTGGCGGGTGCTTTTCGCTGCTACGCCGTTGCTTTCGCAACGCCCCGGTAGGACAGTCTTTATCGACGTTGCCATCCCTCGGGCGCGATGTTCTGCGGTGGCGATGCGGAGTAGCGCCGACACCAGGGCTTCCACGACGAGTGGGCTCACGCCGCGGTCCATGTCGCGCACGTCCGAGCCGTGGCTCGGTGTTCCGCGGGTCCGACGCGGACTGTGTCGGTCGCGTGTACTCGGATGCGGCGCCGGAAGCCGAGACATTCGTTGCGGAAGAAATGGTTTCGCCGAAGACCACCGCCGTGTGCAGAGCGCCCGAGCCTCGATCGAAAACGACCGGTGGCGTGACCTGCAGTGAAATTGCAGATCACGCCACCGGTGGGTGGTGCGAATATTCGATGTGACGTGGTGGGTCCGTTCAGCAATCGACGGGTGCCCCGAAGAGATGGTGTGGCTGCTTCCATCTCACAGCCACCGATGCATATTTCTCGACGGGTATTCGATGGATCAGCCCGGTCGGGTCAGTTGAGCGCGTCTCGATCCCACGTAGTAGTCGTTCGCCCACGCTCTCGCAGCAGGACTTTGCGAATTTTGCCATTTTCGGTCGTCGGGAGGGTTTCGACGATGTCGACGAAACGAGGAACGGCGAATTTCGCCAAGCGGCTGCTGCAGTGGTCGACGACATCACGTGGGCTGAGTACGACGCCAGTTTTGGGGACGATCGACACCATGACCTCGTCTTCCGCCATCTCCGATGGCACCGGATACGCGGCTACAGTTTCCACCGCGGGGTGTGATCCGATGACTTGTTCGACCTCGAAGGAAGAGATGTTCTCACCGCGCCGACGGATGACGTCTTTCATGCGGTCGACGAACCGGAACCAGCCGTCGGGTTCGCGCACTACGCGGTCCCCCGTGTGAAACCACAGGTTCCGCCAAGCTTCGGTGGTTTTGTCGTGCATGCCGTAGTAGCCGGTGGCGAAGGCGTACGGCACCCGGGAGCGGAGCAGTAGTTCTCCCGGCGTGCCATCGGCAACAGGGGAGTCGTGCTCGTCGACGACTACCGCTTCGAAGTCTGGTTGAACCTGACCGATGTACCCGGGTCTGGGCAGATCCGGCGCTGAGGTCAGTACCGAGTTGGTTTCGGTCGAACCGAAACCGTCGACGAGTCGAATGCCGAACCGGTCGAAGAAAGGCTCGGCCAACGCTGCCGGCGTTGCAGGCGACAAGGCACAGCGGACAGTGTGTCGACGCTCGACCGGTTCGCTCTCCCGGGACCAGAGAATGTTGATCATGGCCCCGAGGAGGTAGGTGACGGTCGCGCCCGAGTCGTTCAGCTGGGACCAGAATCGGCTCGCGGAAAAGCGGCGCCCCACAACGATCGTCGCTCCCGCGACGAGGGTTTGAACGAAGGCGTTGAGGGCGTTGGTGTGGAACAGCGGAAGCACCGTGAACAGGGTGTCCTCTTCGGTGATGCCGAGCTGCTCGGTGACCGTTATGCCCCACCAATAGAACTGGGCGTGTGGACAGCAGACGCCTTTCGACACGCCGGTAGTGCCGGAGGTGTACAGCAACGCGGCCGTGTCGCCGGGTGCAACTGGGCAGGCTGGGACCGTGCCTGCCGGCGCGGGGAAGGGCCGCACGTCATAGCCCGCCACACCCGCGTCGGTCGAATCCAGCGTCCAGACCTGCTCGAGGTGAGAGGGGGCTGACACAGATTGCAAACGGGCGAGCAGGTCGGACTCGATGACCAGAATTTTCGAGTTCGAGTTTTCCAGCGCATGACGGAGTTGGGTTCCCTGCAGCGCGGCGTTCAACGGTACGGCGACGGCCCCTACCCATGCGCAACCGAGGATGGTCTGAATCAGCTCGAGTCGGTTTTCCGACAACGTCGCGACGGTGTCCCCGCGCCGAATTCCGTTGGCTTGCAATACGCCTGCGGTGGCCGCGGCCAGATCTCGGACTTCGGCATAGGTCAGTGCCGCATTCCCGATCTTCAGCAGGGTCTTGTCGCCGTAGAGCTCTGCCTGGCGTGTGAGCAGGGCGGGGATAGTGCACTCTTTCATGGGGAGACCGCGCAGTGGTGCGATGCGGTCGATGGTGCTCTGCATGTTCTTTACTCCTAGACGGTGGGCTGCGGTACTACCGCCATCGGTCCGCCAGTTCGCTGCGTATCCGGTGCTACCAGGTCGATTTCGGCTCCGGGAATTCCGCCTTCACCGACTATTTTCCCGACGACCATCGGCCCGAGGTCGGTGCGGATGGTCGCGTACAGGACGGGCGGAGTGCCGCGCTGGAGGGAAGTTTCCTCGATGACACCTCGGTGAGCTGTCGCGGGCTCGAACAGGCTGTTGTGGCAGTGCGGGCACAGCGGTCGTGGGGGGAAAACCGCCGCCGCGCATGTCGTACAGCGTTGCATCGTGATGGTCATGTCAGACCCTTTCGAGAATTGCGAGGTTGGCGCAGGCGCCGTAGCGGTAGGTGACCATGCCGTAACCACTGACGACGGCAGTGCGTGCGTCAGGGACCTGCCGGTTGCCGGCGTCGCCGAGCAATTGAGTCACGGCTTCGACCAGTCCGTGCATTCCTGCTGCCGAACCTGCCTGCCCCGCGGACAGTTGACCGCCGGAGGTATTGACCGGCCAGTGGTCGCTCAGGAGGCGGTCGGCGATGTCGCGGACGTTTCCTGTTGGCGCGAAACCCATGTCGGCCAGTTGGATCAGTGCCATGACCGGGTAGTCGTCGTAGACGCTGACCACGTCGACGTCGGAGGGATTCAGACCTGCACGGTTCCACAATGCGGGAGCGATACCGGCCAGCCCGGTACGCAATCCGTCTCCTTCGTGACGATCCCAATTCACAGACCCACCGATAGCGCTCACACGCACGGAGGATTGCCCTGCTCGAACGTTCTCCTGGCGTGTGATGACGATGGCGTCCGAGCCTGTGACTGGTGGAACGCAGTCGAACCGGCGCAGCGGTGAGGCGATGATGGGGGACATCAGGTAATCGTCCATGGTCATTTCCGATTGATAGACCGCACCCGGATTTATTGTGGCCCAACGTCTCTGGGCAACTGCTACCGCACCGTATGCTGTTTCGTCGAGGCTGTGCTGCCGCATGTGGCGCTGGGTGAGCATGGCGAACATGGCGTTCGGTCCGCCCATGCCCAACGGGGTTACGTAATCGCGTGTGATGACGTTGTAGTCGTCGACGACCGACTGGAAGTCCGAGGCTGTCATGCGGTCGCCGGCCACTTGGACGATGGTGTCCGCATCGCCCGCCTCGATAGCGCGGACGGCGTGCTGAAGCATGTTCACGCCGCTGGCTCCACCGTTGGTGTCCTCCATCAGCCATCGCAGCGACAGACCGCTACGGAGGGCGAGGTCGACTGCGTGATCGGGCTTGAGAGTGAAGCTCGACACTCCAAGCCCATCGACGTCGGCGAGGGTCATGCCGGCCTGCGAGACGGCGCGAGCGATCGCGGTGGTCAGAAGTTGCTCGGTGGTGGCGGTGTCGTCTGGATGCCGGGTGTAGGGAACTTCGACGGCGCTGACGATGGCTGCGTGGATCGCGTTCATACGGGCTCACCGATCCCGTTCAAGGTGCGCACATTCGAGGCTCCGGGGGGCATTCCGGACAGCGAGTCGATGCCTCTGGTTTCTGGAGCCTTGATCACGGCGATGGTGCTGAGGACGCCGAAGAGGGCGAGGTACACAGCGATGGGCCAGTACGTTCCGGACCAGGCGAGCAATGCTGTTGCAATCAGCGGGGCAACGCCTCCGGCGAAGATCGCGGCAACTTCGTGTCCTATCGACAAACCGCTGTAGCGAACCTTGCCGGTGAACAGTTCACTGAAAAAGCTCGGCTGCGTGCCGATCATCGCGCTGTGGCAGATACTGATGGCAACGATGATCGCTACCCAGATCAATGCAGTGTTCTGGGTGTTGATCAGAAGGAAGAAGGGTGCGGCCCACACGATCACGCCGACTGCACCGATGAGGTACACCGGGCGTCGTCCGATGCGATCGGACAGAGCGGCGAACCCGACCATCGTGAAGGTTTCCAAGATGTTGGCCACGATGATCGCGGTCAGGATCACTCCGCTTCCGACACCGATATGGACGCCGTAGGCGAGTGAGAACACCGCGAATATGTACGATCCGCCGTTTTCGGCCATGCGGGCGCCGACGGTCACCAGGATCGAGCGGCGCTGCGTCTTGATCGCTTCCAGCGCCGGATAGCGGACCTTGGCCTCGTCCGCTTGAAGTTCTTCGAATACGGGAGTCTCTTCGACCTTCATGCGAATCACGAGACCGGCGATCATGAGCACCAAGCCCAACAAGAACGGAATCCTCCAACCCCAGGAGAGGAAGTCGTCTTCGGGCAGGAGATTGACAAGAGCAAAAACCGACGAGGACAGGATGAAGCCAAGGGTGACTCCGACTTGACTGAAGGCGGAGAAGAATCCGCGTCGCGCGGGCGGTGCGTTTTCACTGATCAACAGGACCGCGCCGCCCCATTCCCCGCCTACTGCGATGCCTTGAACGACGCGCAGTACGACCAGCAGAACCGGGGCCCAGATGCCAATTTGGGCGTGCGTCGGAAGGAGACCGATCAGGGCGGTGCACACACCCATCATCATGAGTGTGATGACAAGCATCGATTTGCGTCCGACGCGGTCACCGAAATGCCCGAAGATCACTCCACCGATAGGCCGGGCGACGAAGCCGATCGCGAACGTTCCGAACGCGGCGAGCGTTCCGACGAGGGAGTCGTCCCCGGTGAAGAACAAGGGTCCGAAGACCAGGGCCGCGGCGGTTCCGTACAGAAAGAAGTCGTACCACTCGAGGGCGCTACCGACGAGGCTTGCTGTGGCCGCCTTACGCGTCCTGGTTTGTACTGATTGATTGGGCATGGCAGGAATCCATTTCCTATTGTGCGTAATTCATACGTCGAGGAAGCACGTCAGCGGGCCATCGATGTGCAGTGCGGGAATGCCGGCGTACTGGAGGGACATGACGGCTAGTGGCCGAAGGCTTCGACCAGCCACCACGACCCTTCGTCGGAGATGATCTTGGCGTCCAAAACCATGGGGCGGTCGGGTTGGTCGAGCCACGATTTGATCGGGAGTAGATCGTCGAGGCCCCTGACGGTGATCGCCTCGCACCCGTAGCCGCGGGCGATGGCAGCGATGTCGGTGTCGGGGAAGGTCACTGCGTCGAGGGCGACGTCTGTTCCGAAGTGGTGGACTTCCGCTCCGTACTTGGCGTCGTTGTAGACGACGACGAGCATCGGCAGGTTCATCCGGACCGCTGTCTCTAGTTCGCTGATGCCCATCAGGAAGCCGCCGTCGCCGCAGGCGGCGATCGGAACCCGGTCCGGTTGAGCGATCGCGGCGCCGATCGCCGTTGCGAGGCCGAGGCCGACCGACTGGAACGCCTGCGTGAAGCAGAAGCCGTACTCGTCCGGGACATCGAGATACATACTCGGGTAGCCGAGGAAGTTGCCGGAATCCACTGACAGCACGCGCGAACGCGGCAACAGCCGATTCAAGTGTGCGCTCATCGCCCGGGGGTCGATGCGGTCGTCGGTGCTCTCATCGTCGAACGGAACTTGATGCCATCGGCCTTCGGCCTGGATGCGTTCGAGCGTCGCGTTCGTCCTGTAACCCGCCTTCTCCACCTTTGCCTCCGCCAGCAGAGCCGACGCATCGGCAGCCGTCTCTGCGACGCCGGCCCAGACACCGAGGTCGATCGGCCGATTCCGGCCGATGGCGCCCTGGTCGATGTCGACCTGGACCACCTTGGCGCTGTCTCCGATCAATCGGCCATGGCGCATGGTCCACATGTTGAGGGTGCATCCCCAGCCGACGATGAGGTCGGCGTCGGTGATGAGCTCTGCAGCGAGGGGAGTGGAGAAACCGCCGGCGACGTCGATGCTCCATGGCTGGCCCTCGAACATTCCGCGTGAAACGGCGGATGTCGCGAGCAACGCTCCGCATCGATCTGCCAGCTCGGCCAGAGCGTGCTTCGCTCGACCTCCGCGGGCGCCGCGACCGGCGACGAAAACAGGCCGTTCCGCTTGCTCGAGCAACGCTGCGAGCTCTTCGAGGTCCGCTCGCTGTGGACGAGGAGCCATTCTCGCAACGGTCGGTGACAACGAGACGGTCCCCGGGAAGAGACAGTCCTGAACGTCGATCGGAATGTTGAGCACGACCGTGCGTCTCTGCAACGCGCAGATGTCGTAAGCATGAGTGAGGTCGGAGACTGCGGTTGCCGCTGAACGAATCCGCAGTGCCACTGCCCCGCACCCGCGTGCAATCGACTCCTGGTCGATGTAGAAGTTCGACTTCGGGTCGGTGGCTTCCGCTGTCAACACCAGCAGCGGACTTCGACTCTTTGCGGCCTCGACGATGCCGGTCAGCGCGTTGGTGTAGCCGCAACCCTGGTGCAGAGACAGCACGGTGACCTGCTCGCTCATGCGGGCGTGGGCGTCCGCCATAACAGCAGCTCCGCCCTCGTGGCGTGCTGCAACGAAGCGGGCGCCGGCATCCACCAGTGAGTTGGTGTAGTGGAAATTCCCACTTCCAACCACACCGAACGCTACGCGGACACCGAGGTCGTACAAGGCTCGACCGATAACTTCGCGAACGTACATGATCAATCCTTCTTTTCGGGTTCGGTGGAGGTGGTAACGATTGCCATTACTCGGGCGGGACTTCCCGAACCGCCGACGATCTTCAGCGGCGCCACGACCAGCACGCCCCCTGTCAGGGGGAGTGACGCCAAATTTCGCAATTGGGTCACTCCGTATTTGCCGGCGCCGAGTAGGTAGTGATGGCACGGAAAGGGCGGGTCGAAGGCGAACGCTTGACCGGCGTCGATACCGACGGTCTCCACTCCGACGCCCCGGATCGGACTGTTCTCGGCCAACCACCGGGCGCATTCGACCGATATACCCGGCGTGTGCGGGCCGTCGTCGTCTGCGTTGATGAACCGCTGCGTGTCAGTGGACCGGCGGTCCCAACCCGTGCGGTAGAGCAACCACCCGCCCGCCGGCAACGGGCCGTGGCGTTGTTGCCACTCCTGCACATCGCTTACGTCGAGCAGAAAATCGGGGTCGTCGGCAACCCTCTTCGATTTGTCGATGACAACGAATGGGCTGACCAGGTCGCTGACCGGGACACGTGCGACATCGGCGAGGTCCCGCCCGGTGATCCAGTGACATGGGGCATCGAAGTGAGTTCCGACGTGCTCACCGGTGTGAATGCCGTTCTGGTAGGAGGTCTCTCCTCGTTCATCGTAACGAGCCAGCTCCTCGAGGGAGAAGTGCGGAATCGGCTCCATACCCTCGGGAAGGGGCAGCACGGGGGTCTCGTGCGACAGCGGGGCGGTGAGGTCGACGATGCTGATCGTCTTGTTTCCCAACCCCTCTGCCAGATTGGTGATGGAGGCAACAAGCTCGGGCATGCCGTAGATACTTCAGTGTGTGGGCTGGTCCACATAATGCCCTTCTTGCACGCACTATGCCCGTACAGGCATCGCTGCAGCCTGCGGCTATGCTCACGTCATGGAGCGTCGACTGAAGCACCTGCTGGACGGCGGGTTCAAGCTGCGCCACCTCCAGTTGATCACCGCGATAGCGAACAATGGAACCATCGTCGGCGCGGCGCGAGACTTGTATGTCACACAACCCGTCGTGACACGGGGTTTGCGTGAAGCGGAAGAAATTCTGGGAGTCGAACTCTTCGACCGCAGCTCGCGGGGAGTGACCCCGACTGCGTACGGGACGTTGCTGCTCGAACACGCCGAAATGATCCTTACCAGCATGGAGCGTCTGGCCGAGAACATCGATCACCTCCAGACGAGCGGTACCCGGCCCATCCGGGTGGGGACGAACATGACCGGTTCGTACGCCTTGCTTCCTCGCACTTTGATATCGGTCAAGGCCGCGAACCCCGCGCTGAAAGTGTCGGTGGTCGAGGGCACCGACGAAGCGCTTCTGGAGTTGCTGGCGCACCACAAGCTCGACGTTCTGATCGGGCGGATGATGAACGACAGTCCTCCGACTGTCGTTCAGCGACATCTGTACGACGAACCCATCCGCATCATGGGACGGGTCGGCCATCCTGTCTTCGCGATGGACGACCTCGAGCCGGAGCATCTCGCGGCCTTCCCGTGGGTGCTGCCGCCACCTACAGCCGTGGCGAGCCGACTCGGCGGTTCGTTCGGCGAAACCGGATCGTGGGTGCCAACCAATGTCATCGAATGCACCTCCATCTTGACGATCCGGTCGATCCTTCACGCAACCGATTCGTTGGCTCCACTGCCCGTGTTGGTCGGAACCAACGATCCAGGACTGCGCATCGTCCCCTGGGCGCTCGATACCCTTCCCCGCGCCCTCGCCGTCACTCATTCGACGGAGTCGGAACCGAGTGAGAGTGCGCGATTGTTCATCGAACACCTCCTCGGCGAAGCCAAAGCGATCGAGATCGAGCTCTCCGAGGCGCGCATCGACCTCGCCTAGCACCAGACGGGCGCTCCGGCGTTCGGCTTGAGCCCGTGATGCGGATCGTCGATGCGGCAGCTATGTCCGAACAGGCATGGAATGTTCGGATTCGGTATTTGTTCGGCATAGCGCCCTGGGTCGACCATGAGTTCATGACATCAACCCCCGGCGGCTGGATCCGCAATTTCGTCGACGGTGCATTCGTCGAGCCCGATCCGCAGCGCGGATTCGATCAGATCGATCCGGCGACCGGGCGCGTACTGGCCCAGGTACACGAGGCCGACCAGAAGTTGGTCGATCGCGCCGTTCGTGCCGCGCGTCGTGCCCTCCACAACGGTTGGGCCGACACCCCGGTACGCGACCGTGCCGCGGTGCTGCGCCGCGCTGCGGACCGGATCGAGGAGCGCTTCGAGGAATTCGTCGCCGCCGAGATGGCGGACACCGGCAAACCGATCACGCAGGCGCGAGAGCTGGATGTGGCGCGGGCACTCACCAACTTCCGGACATTCGCCGACGTCGCCGCCGCCGCCGGCCAGGAATCGTTCATGACCGACCTGGCGGGCGGTCGGCAGGCTCTCAACTACGCAGTCCGCAAGCCGCTCGGCGTCGTCGCGGTGATCGTGCCCTGGAACCTGCCTTTGCTTCTGCTGACTTGGAAGGTTGCGCCGGCACTGGCGTGCGGCAACGCTGTGGTGGTCAAGCCCAGTGAGGAGACACCCGCGACCGCAACCCTGCTCGCGGAGGTTCTGGACGAGGTGGGGTTGCCTGCCGGTGTGTACAACGTGGTACACGGCTTCGGCGGCAACTCCGCCGGCGAACACCTCACGACCCATCCCGGGATCGACGGGGTGACCTTCACCGGTTCGTCCGCGACCGGCTCGCACGTGATGAAAACTGTTGCACCCCGGGTACGGCCGGTGTCGTTCGAGCTCGGAGGCAAGAACGCGGCGATCGTGTTCGATGACGTCGACATCGACGAGGCACTTACCGGACTCACCAGATCCGTTTTCACCAACACCGGGCAGGTGTGCTTGTGCACCGAGCGAGTGTATGTGCACCGCAACGTGTTCGACGACATCGCCACCGGCCTTGCCGAGCGAGCCGAGCAACTGCGGCTGGGCGACCCATCCGACGCCGCCGTCACCACCGGGCCATTGATCTCGCAGGGACATCGGGAAAAGGTGATGAGGTTCTTCACTCTGGCCGAGCAGTCCGGCGCCAAAATCCTTACCGGCGGCGGTATCCCAGATGTCGGCAGGGAGTTCGCGTCGGGCTCATGGGTCGAGCCCACGCTGTGGACGGGACTGACCAACGAGGATCCGGTGCTGCGTGAAGAAATTTTCGGTCCAGTCGCGGCGCTGGTGCCATTCGACACCGAAGCGGAGGCGATCGAGCTCGCGAACGACACCGAGTACGGGTTGGCTGCGTCGGTGTGGACCAACGACCTACGGCGCGGCCACCGAGTAGCGCAGAAGATGAACGTCGGAATTTCCTGGGTCAACACATGGTTCACACGCGAACTGCGTTCTCCCTTCGGCGGTGTCGGACTGTCCGGCATCGGCCGAGAAGGTGGCGAGTCGTCACTGCACTTCTACACCGAGCCCACCAACGTCTGTGTGGCGCTGTGACTTCGGGGAGAACAGAAGCGATGAAAGCAAAGATGTTGGACCGCAGAGAGATCGACGTACTCGCCGGTCGATTGGACGACGCGCGGGTGCAGGTTCTCGACGTTCCCAGCCTCGCAGACGACGTCGAAATTCACATCGACGACGCCTACCGCATCCAGGACGAGCTGGTGGCCAGGTATTTGCGCCGCGGGGAAGCACTCGTCGGTGTCAAGCTCGGATTCACCAGCAAGGCCAAGATGGCACAAATGGGTGTTTCCGAGGTGATCGTCGGCAGGCTCACCGACGCGATGAGCGTCGACGACGGTGGCCGCGTGGAGCTGCACCGGTTCATCCACCCGAAGATCGAACCCGAGGTCGCATATCGTCTGGCGCTCGACGTCGACCTCGACGATCCCACGGTCGACGTCGAATCCTGCGTCGACGCAGTCGCTCCCGCGATGGAAATCATCGACTCCCGCTACCGGGACTTTCGATTCACCTACACCGACGTCGTCGCTGACAACACCTCGGCGGCCGCGTATGTGATCGGGCCATGGCAGCCGATGCGCGCCATCGGCGATCTTCCTGTACGGCTCGAGGCAGGCGCACATACCGTCGACGGCTCGACCGAGGCGATCCTCGACGACCCCATCAATGCCCTCCATTCATTGCTCGAGGTAAGCCGCCGTCGGCGTATCCCGTTGCGCCCCGGCGATGTAATCCTCGCGGGGGCTGCTACCGCAGCCGTCCCTTTGACGGCCGGTCTCGCGCGATGCGAGATCGACGGGTTGGGCGTGGTCTCCGTGGAGGTGACAGCATGAGCGCTGACGCTGCCAAGGTGATCGAGCGGCTCGCCACGCCCCGGGGCCGCTTCCCCCACGTGAGAATCGCCGGCGACTTCATCTACGTCTCCGGAACGAGCTCGCGCCGACCGGACAACACGTTCGTCGGCGTCGAGGTCGATGAGATGGGAACGACGAACCTCGACATTCGAGCACAGACGCGCGCAGTCATCGAGAACATCGAGTCGATCCTCGCCGAGGCAGGCGCAGAGCTGACCGACCTCGTGCAGGTCACCTCCTACCTCGTCTCGATGAACGACTTCGGCGGATACAACGAGGTATACGCCGAGATGCTCGACGAATCCGGACCCACCCGCACCACCGTTGCGGTGCACCAACTTCCGCACCCGCACCTGCTCATCGAAATCCAGGGCGTCGCCTACCTGCCTGCTCACCGCCGCGCCGACACCCCCGACACGAAGGATCACTCATGACCACCATCCCGTCCGTCATCGATTTCCAGAAGTGGATCGTCGAGAACAGGCATCTACTCGCACCGCCGGTCAACAACCAAACCATGGCGTTGGGCGACGACTTCGTCGTGCAGGTCGTCGGCGGCCCCAACCAGCGCACCGACTACCACCTCGATCCGTACGAGGAGTGGTTCTATCAGCTCGAAGGCGACATTCACGTCGACGTCATGACCGAAGACGGACCGCAGCGCGTACACATCCGGGAAGGTGAAACCTGGCTGTTACCAGGCAACATCCCACACTCGCCACAGCGCCCCACCGCAGATTCGATCGGCCTGGTCATCGAACGCGTACGGCGAGAAGGAACACTGGAGAAGTTCCAGTGGTACTGCCTCGACTGCAACCACCTGATCCACGAAATCGAACTACAGGTGCGTGACATCGTGTCCGACCTGCCACCGGTTTTCGTCCAGTTCTACGAAGACGAGAAAGCCCGCACGTGCGACAAGTGCGGCGCCCTCCATCCCGGGAAAGGCTGACATGGGCGGCATCATCGACGTCCACACCCACTATGTCCCCAAGGGGTGGCCGGACCTGACCGCCGACGCCGGACCTGACGCCCCTTGGCTGCGGGTCGAAACCGAGTCCGAGGCCGTCATCATGATGGGATCCAAACAATTTCGTCGAATCCAGGCCGACGCCTGGGACGCGCAGATTCGACTGCGGGACATGGACGCCGACGGCGTTCGGACCCAAGTCGTCTCTCCTACACCGGCATTTTTCAACTACGGTCGCACCGGTGCACAGGCGGAGCGGATCGCTCGTATCTTCAACGACCTTGCACTCGACATCGTCGCTCCCGCCCAGGACCGGCTGATCCCGTTCTGTCAGGTGCCGCTGCAAGACCCCGACGCGGCCTGCCGTGAAGTGGAACGATGCATGGCAAACGGACACCGCGGAGTCGAAATCGGCAACCACGTCGGCGACTACGACCTCGACAGCGAGGGCGTGGTGACGTTTCTGCAGCACTGCGCCTCCCTGAACGTTCCGGTGTTCGTCCATCCTTGGGACATGGACTCCACGCCGCGCCTGAACCGCTGGATGGCGCAATGGCTTACCGCGATGCCCGCCGAGACGCATCTGTCCATTCTCGCGTTGATCCTCGGTGGTGTCTTCGACCGCATCGACGATCGTCTGAAGATCGGCTTCGCTCACGGCGGAGGCTCGTTCGCGTTCTGGCTCGGTCGAGTGGAGAACGCCTGGCACCGCCGCAACGACATCATCGGCACCTCGGACATGCCACCGTCGCACTACCTCGGCCGCTTCTACGTGGACTCCGTTGTATTCGACGACCGCGCGTTACGCCTGCTCGTCGACACGGTCGGAGTCGACCGAGTAATGGTGGGCAGCGATTACCCGTACCCGCTGGGGGAGCGACCGGTGGGCGAGGTCGTGCGCAAGAGCGAATTCCTGGATGAGTCCTCACGGAACCTCGTTCAACGCGGCAACGCCGAGCGATTCCTCGGGCTCGTCGACACATCGACGGTGTGAACGATCGAGATTGCGGACGCCGAACTGTCCGTCGCTGACGGATGGGTGTGTGTCCCGCTTGGCTGATGACGCCTCCGCGCGACGGTCGGACTGCACGGTCGCGTCCGGGCTGGCGGGCTGCAATTGATGCTGTGGCCAGCGGCGTGTTCTGGTCGCCGCTGGCGCTACGGCGCGTAGTGCCGGTGGCGACGACCGGGACCACCGAATTGATCGTCGTGGTCAGTGTCGTTGCGTCGCTGACTGATTCACTGAGCAGCGCCGCGGGGGAGCTGATGACGTGCTCGGTCGTGATCGGTGCGGTAGCGGCACTGCCCTTTACTCCCGTGGCCTGTTCACCGGTGTCGAGCGGCCACCGAACTAGCCGTCAGGAGAAGTGGTTGTCACTCGCGCCCGTACGAAGGGCCGCCCCTGGTGGCCCGAGACGCCAGCGCTCGGCAGGAAAGACCGTCGGATGGCGTTGACAGGCCGGCGCATTCTCTGTACCTTTTGGTACAATTTGTACTGATCGGTACAAGAAACGCTCCAGAAAGAAGCCTCTCATGCCCCGTCCTCCGCTTCCTCCGTTCACCGAGGCCACCGCGATCCAGAAGGTTCGCGCCGCCGAAGACGCATGGAACACCCGTGATCCCGAGCGCATTTCGCTCGCGTACAGCGAGGACAGCTGGTGGCGTAACCGCTCGACCTTCGTCCAAGGCCGCGCCGCGATCGTCGAATTCCTCACCGGCAAGTGGGAGCGCGAGCTCGACTACCGGCTCATCAAGGAGCTGTGGGCCTACACCGGCGACGTCATCGCAGTGCGTTTCGCCTACGAGTATCGTGACGTCACCGGCCAATGGTTCCGCGCCTACGGCAACGAAAACTGGCACTTCGACGAGGACGGCCTGATGACCCACCGCCACGCGAGCATCAACGACCTCGAGATCACCGAGTCCGACCGCAAGTTCTTCTGGGACGCCTCCGGCCCCCGACCGGCCGACCACCCCGGCCTGAGCGATCTCGGTCTGTGATGGCCCGAACCGTCCTCGATCGTTCCGATGCGATCCGCGCCCTCGCTGGAGTCTTCCGCAAACGAGGCTTCGAAGCCGGCTCGCTATCGGTCATCCAGCAAGAGACCGGACTCGGCCGCGGCAGCCTCTACCACTTCTTCCCCGACGGGAAGACGGACATGGCCCGTGCCGTCCTCGAGCAGGTGGGCGAGTGGTTCGAGGAACGGATCTTCGCCCCCCTGCGCACGGCCGAGAACGCCGCGCACGCGGTCGAGGCGATGTCGCAGGAGGTCGCCGACTACTTCAGGTCCCGCGAGAGCGTGTGCCTGTTCGCGGCAATTACGCTGGGCCAGGAGAAGGAGACCTTCGCCGAGGCGGTTCGCCAGTACTTCACCGATTGGGTCGACGCCCTCGCCGAAGCACTGCGACGCGGCGGATTCTCGACCCCGGAGGCGACAGACCGCGCCCTGGACGCGGTCGCGACGATCCAAGGCGGGCTGGTCTTGGCCCGCGCCTACGGCGACTACGCGACCTTCCTGCGGATCCTCGACCGCACTCGGCAACACCTGCTCGCCGGCGCTACGAACACGCGGTAATCCAGATCGGTATGACACACCCCGTACGCGGAAATCTTCGTGACCACGTCGTTCGGACCCGGATCAGGAACGACGATGGTCTCGACCGAGACCGCCTCGCCCTTCGCCTTCGCGACGACGGCACGCACCCGCTGTGGCGTTACTACTCCTGAGAATCGGTATCGCTGATGTGTTACGCGTCGCAGTGATGCCCGACCCAAGCGTCGATGTGGATCGTGTGGGCAAGCTGCCTGCGTTCCAACGCTGTCTTGCCGCCCCAGATGCCGTGTGTCTCATTGCTGACGAGTGCGTAGCGAAGACATTCCGTACGCACCGGGCATTGCCGACAGACCAGCTTCGTCTGCCGTTCGATCGATGCAACCGACGGCCCGAGGGCGTCGGCGGCGGGGAAGAACATACTCACGGGCATGGATCTGCACGACGCATGCATCTGCCATTCCCAGCAGCACGCGCAGGGCGGGGGCAGCCGAACAGCCGAATCGTGGCGCACCGTCGACCCACTTTCTAGTCTGCAAGTCAGTTGAATCCGACGAAAAATGCTGTTCGTCGGCGACAGCTACCCCGGTCGTCCAGCCCCATGAGACTCGACGACCGGGAAGCGCCGCGCTTCGCGTCAGACCGGTGCGCCTGCGACGGCGCGAGACTGCTCGATCTCGTCGGGAACTGCGGCCGCGACGCTCTCGGCGTCGGGAGACGGTGGGCCGAAGTGTGCGTACTTCTCGATGTGCTGGTCGAGGCTCAACGGACTGGGCGTGCCGTAGGTGAAGTATGTTTCCCAAGGCAGAGCGGCGCCGCCGACGGCCAAGCCGGTGTCGATGTCCGACATCTGCCAGGTCTTCGTTTCGGCATCGGGTTCGAGGTGCAGGTAGCCGGCCTCGCCGAACAGTTCGATACGGTTTCCACCCGGCTCGAACACGTACAGGAACTGGCCCTGCGTGATGCCGTGCTTGTCCGGCCCGGCCTCGATGCGAATGTCGTAATCTCGGAACATCTCGACTGCGTCCGAATTGTGTTGGCCGGTGCCGTAATAGAACGCGACGTGGTGCATCTTTCCGCGGCCCCCGGTCATGTCACGCATGCAGGCGACTTCGTGGCCGAGGATATTGGAACTCATCCAGGCACCGATCTCGACGTCCCCATCCACGACGCGTTCGGTAGTTCGGAAACCGAGATGACGCTCGAAAGAGTTCTTGACGGCGGTGACGTCGGATGCCATCAGATTGAGGTGGTCTATCCGCTTGACCGGAACGCCCTGCAGAGGCTTCTTCGACTTGCGCGTGAGGATCTTGCTTTTCAGTTCGGGCGGAGCGACATACGTCTCGGCTTCCCAGAGCAGCTGCAGGTTGTGGCCGTCGGGCGACTTGTACTCGAATGTCTTGCCGTAGCCGAACTCGTCCTCGCTCCACACCCCTTCGACGTTGCCCTGTTTCAGCGATTCCGCGCGCCGATTCAGTGATTCGGGCGAGCTGGTGCGCAGAGCGGCGTGGCCCATACCTGCTTCGGGCGACTCGGTGATCTTGAGGCTCCACTGGTACGGGTCTTCGTAGCCGCGGAGATAGGCGGACTGGCCTTCCGTGCGGGTGACGTACATCCCGAGGAACTTCGTGAAGAAGTCCAGAGTCTCCTGCGGTTTCGGGCTGAAGAGTTCTACCCGGGCGAGGTGGGCGATCTCATGGCGTGAATCGTTGTCGCTCATCGGTTCTCCTGCATGTCCGTGATTGGTGATGTCTCGAGCATGGACAGCCGAAGTGCCCCGAGTCACGCCCGTTCGGAATGCCCGAACAGTGACACCCTCGAACGCCGACGGCGTCCGCGCCTGCCGGATCGCAGCCCGCCGCCTCCGCACTGTTTCTAGCGTCGGGGCATGACTTTCACGCCGCACAGGAAAGGCCGCTCATGAGTCGATTGACAGCTGCGATAGTCGGGTCCGGCAACATCGGGACCGATCTGATGTACAAACTGCTGCGTTCACAGCACATCGAACCGCGCTACATGGTGGGCATCGATCCCGCGAGTGACGGCCTGTCACGAGCACGCGACGAGGGACTCGAAGCGTCGGCTGGCGGAGTCGATTGGCTCCTGGCCCGCCCTGAGCGGCCCGATATCGTCTTCGAAGCCACGTCCGCGGCGGTGCACGGCGCTGCGGCGCCGAGGTACGCCGAGGCGGGAATCCGTGCAATCGATCTGACGCCCGCGTCCGTCGGCCCGTACGTCGTGCCTGCAGTCAATCTGCACCAGCACCTGGATGCACCCAATCTCAACATGGTCAGCTGCGCCGGCCAGGCGACGATACCGATCCTCTACGCCATCAACGAAGTCGCCGACGCGTCGTACGGCGAGATCGTCGCCGCCATCGCGTCCAAATCTGCTGGACCCGGTACCCGACAGAACCTCAGCGAGTTCAGCGAGAAGACCGGTCGCGCACTGGCTTCGGTCGCGGGGGTCCCCAGCGCCAAGGCAATCTCGGTGGTGAATCCGGCTGAGCCACCGATGAACATGCGCGACACGGTCTACGCCAAGGTGCGCAATCCCGACAGCGACGCGATCGAGCGCGCGGTCGTCGACATGGTTGCCCGCGTCCAGGAATACGTGCCGGGGTACTCGCTCCGCCTCGTGGATGTCGACGGCGAACTCGTCACCGTGATGCTCGAAGTAGTCGGAGCGGGCGACTACTTGCCCACGTACGCAGGCAACTTGGACATCATCACGGCCGCAGCAGTACAGGTCGCCGACGTGATCGGCCAACGGTCGGCCCTGGTCGAAGGAGTAGCACGATGAACAACAGGATCACACTCGTGGACACCACGCTTCGCGACGGAATGTCAAGCGTGTCACACCGATTCACCACACAGAACGTTGCCGACATCGCACGGGGACTTGCTCGTGCGGGCATACCCACCATCGAAGTGGCTCACGGCATCGGTTTGGGAGCATCGTCCATTCAGTACGGCTATGCCGCCGCGACCGATCCCGAGTACGTCGCCGCCGCGGTCGCCGCGGCACCCGATGCTCACATCGCCGTGCTGTACGTGCCGGGTATCGCGACGCTCGCGGGGCTACAGGGCGCGATCGACGCCGGCATCGACACCGTGCGAGTTGCCGTTCATTGCACCGAGGCGGACTGCGGACAGCAACCCATCGAATGGGCCGCAGAGCGTGGGTTGACGGTGATGACGTTTCTCATGATGAGCCACAAGCTGTCACCCGAGGCGCTGGCCGAACAAGCGATCAA
Source organism: Rhodococcus sp. B10 (assembly GCF_011770055.1). NCBI lineage: Bacteria > Bacillati > Actinomycetota > Actinomycetes > Mycobacteriales > Nocardiaceae > Rhodococcus > Rhodococcus sp. B10. Next base: position 79,923 of record NZ_JAAFYV010000021.1, read on the forward strand.
GCTCGAATCCTACGGTGCAGACGTGATCTACGTCGTCGACTCGGCCGGCGCCATGGTTCCCGCGCAAGCAGGCGCGCGTGTGGCACGGTTGCGCGATGCCGTGGGTACCGACATCGGGTTCCATGCGCACAACAACCTCGGGGTGGGAATCGCCAACGCGCTCACGGCTGCTGAGAACGGAGCCACCTTCATCGACGGGTCCTTGCGTGGGCTCGGCGCAAGCGCCGGCAACGCTCAGACCGAAGTTCTCGCAGCGGCTTTCGAGCGTGCCGGGTGGGAGACGAACGTCGATCTCTTCCCGCTGATCGACACCGCCGAGAACACCGTCGCGCCGCTGATGTCCGAACCGCAGATCGTCGACGAGACCGCACTGGTCCTGGGATACGCAGGGGTCTACTCCACGTTCTTCCATCCCACCAAGCGAGCGGCGAAGAAGTTCGGCGTCCCGGCCAGGGACATCCTCCTCGAGCTGGGGCGCCGTGGCGTCATCGGTGGCCAGGAGGACATGATCGTCGACGTCGCCGCCGAGCTGGCCGGTCGCACCTCTCACGTTCCCGCAGGAGTCTGACCCATGACCCACACCATCCACCATCTCATCGGCAACGAATGGCGAGCAGCCTCCGACGGCGCTTCGTTCGACAGTCACGACCCCCATGACGGCTCCCACCTCGCCACCGTCGCCCGGGGCACAGCAGAGGACGGCGACGCCGCAATCACCGCCGCCCGTACAGCATTCGACGAAGGTCCGTGGGCGCGTATGGCACCCAAGGAACGCGCGAAGATCTTGCATGCCGTCGCGGACGCAGTCGACGACCATCGGGCTGAACTCTCCGACCTGGAGACGCGGGACGGCGGCAAGACCATCACTCAGTCGTCACACGCCGAAATCCCGCGCGTGGCACACAATCTGCGCTTCTTCGCGGATTACGCCGCGATGGCGGAGAACGAGGCGTATCCCGACGGCGATCTCCTTTCCTACACGCTGTACCCCCCAGCTGGAGTCGTCTCGGCGATCAGCCCGTGGAACGCGCCTCTGATGCTCGCGACCTGGAAGATAGCTCCCGCGTTGGCATTCGGCAACACCGTGGTCTTGAAACCGGCGCCGCAGACACCGTTGACCGCCAACCGATTCGCGGAGCTCGCGCTCGAAGCAGGTCTGCCGGAGGGCGTCCTCAACGTCGTGCACGGATTCGGCGGCGAGGCAGTGGCCGGACCGCTGACGTCCGACCCCCGGGTCGATCGCATCACCTTCACCGGGTCGAGCGCAACGGGTGTGAAGATTCTGCAAGCTGCGGCAGCGAACCACACACCGGTGTCGGCGGAGATGGGCGGAAAGTCGGCAAACATCGTGTTCGACGACGCGGATCTGGATATCGCGGTGCCGATGTCCATCCGGGCGATCTTCGGCGGAAACGGGCAGGTCTGTCTGTCGGGTTCTCGGTTGCTCGTACAGAGCGGGATCATGGACGCTTTCCTCGACCGATTCGTCGACGCAGCCCAGAACCTGGCCGTCGGTGATCCGAAGGATCCGGCCACCGTCGTCGGACCGCTCATCGAAGAGAAACATCTCGAAAAGGTCCACGGCTACGTCGAACTCGCGCAGGAGGAGGGCGGAAAAGTCGTCACCGGTGGGAGTCGACTCACCGACCCCGCCCACGCCCCAGGGTTCTACTACCCGCCGACGGTCATCACCGGTCTGACGAACTCGTCACGCACTGCACGGGAAGAAATCTTCGGTCCGGTGGAAACCGTACTCGGGTTCGACACCGAGGACGAAGCACTGCGAATCGCGAACGACTCACCGTACGGCCTCGCCGGAATTCTGTTCACTCAGAATCTCTCTCGTGCCCACCGTATGGCTGCGCGATGGCGTGCAGGCACCGTGTGGATCAACACGTTCTTCGAGCGTGATCTGCGCCTGCCGTTCGGTGGTGAAGGAATCAGTGGCCTCGGACGAGAGGGCGGGCGATACTCGCGAGAATTCTTCACCGAGCCTCGCGCGGTGACTATCCGATTGAGCCGTTAGATGAGCAGCCTGTGCGTGGTCGTCGGGGCCACCGGTGCGCTCGGAACCGCCGTCACACGCCGACTCGTGACGGCAGGGCACCGGGTGCTTGCGGTGGCACGCAGCGCCGACGCCCTCGACGCTCTCGCGTCTCGGCATCCCGCCGTGACCCCGTGCGTGGCAGACATCGGTTCCGACGACGCGATCGAGGCGATCTCGACGGCCGTCGACGCGCCTGTGCGACTGGCGCTGTTCGCGGCGGGGCTCCCGGTGAAAGGATCCGCCGATACGATCGATCCGTCCGGCCTTGCGATTGCGGCGAACATCAAATCCGGGGGCGTGGTCCGGTTGCTGCATGCTGTTCGCGATCATCTGCAGGAAGGAGCGCGGTTCGTGGCCGTCGCGGGCTCGCTCGGTGTGGAGCCAGGTCCGTTCGACGCCGGCCCCGGCACCGCGAACGCCGCGCTGTTCAATCTGATGCGTCAGATCGGGGCACTCTATGGACCGAAGGGCGTCACAACGCACACCCTTGCCCCTGGCCCGATCGACACACCGAGGCTCGACGCATTCATCGAGCGGGAATCGAGCGAGACCGGGGCCCCGCCCGACACGATCCGCGAGAGATACTACGCCGCAACGTCATTGGGCCGCTTGCCGACGCTGGACGAGGTTGCGTGGATCGTCGAGATGTTGCTCGCACCGGAGGCTTCGGTCCTGCACGGCAGCATTCTGACCGTCGACGGCGGCACCCGCCACGGAATCTTCTAGGAGTATTCGATGCCTGTCGCGCATTTTCATCTGGTCGACGGTTCGTTCAGTGCCGACCAGGGGCAGCGCTTGCTCACCGAGGCGAGCCGCCTGTATGCAGACATCCTGAACGCGCCGATCGACAGGATCCGCGCGTTCATCGTCCGATACGGTGCGATGGACGTCGCGGTGAGCGGAGCGTTCTACGCGTCCAGTTCGCCGTATTTCACGGCCATCGTGTTGGCGGGCAGACCCGCGTCGCAACGACAAGATCTCCTGGCCCGCTTCACCGATCTCGTGGTGGACGTGTTGGACGTCGACCGACGCGGGGTTCGCGGGCGCATCGTCGAGGTGCAGCCCGAGAATTGGGCAATCGGCGGCACTCCGGCTGCGGTGGCGCGTGCCGACGAAATCGCGGCACGCGCCGTGCACTAGGGATCGGCTCCGCTGAGCATCGTTGCCGAACGGTGCCTGCGGGCAGACCTGCTGTCACCGTTCGGCGATGGTCACGTCCCCTGCAGCGAAGTGCGTCTTCCGGACCTCTCGGATGATCACGCGCACGGTGCTCACCGGCACACCGAGGGCGCGTTGTGCGCCCTCGGTGAGCTCGTGAATCAACGCACGCAGTTGTTCAGGGCTGCGGCCCTCTGCAATCGTCACGTCGATGATCGGCACGTTATTCTCCCGCCACCGTGACGGAACCGAGAGAAGTGAAGTGCGCCGCGATACGTGAACCTGGTTGCACGGGAACGGCATCGGTCATGCCGCCCGTCAACACCACCCATCCCGGTTCGATGGCCAACCCGCGTTCCGCGAGAGTGTTCGCGGCGAACGCCAAGGCCTCCGCAGGGTGCCCGTGCACCGCTGCTCCGGTAGCGGAATCGACAACTTCTCCGTCCACTTCCAACAGGCACGCCTCCAACGCGAGATCCAGGTCCTCGGGGCTGCGTCCGATCGGTCCGGTGACGTAGCGTCCCGACGAATTGTTGTCTGCGATGGCGTCCATCATCGTGAACTCGTACCCGGAGAATCTACTGTCGATGATTTCGATGGCGCCGACCACATGGTCGACCGCAGCGAGGGCCGTCGCGGCGGAAACCCCAGGGCCGCTGAGGCGTCGGCCCATGACGAACGCGATCTCGGGCTCGGCCCGTGCGTGAATGTGGCGCCTCAGCGGAACGGGCGCACCGATCGGCAGAATCATCGCGTCGGTGAGCCAAGCCGTCGACGGCGAATCCACCCCTACCTGAATCTGTTTGGCGCGTGACGTCACCCCGAGCTTGACGCCCGTCACCGTCTGTCCGCCGGAGATGCGCATGCGGAGCGCTACGTCCTGCGCGTCGTAAGCGGCACGGAGATCGAGTCCGTCCCACTCCGCTCCGATGGATGTCTGTGGTTCCGCTCGCCGCTCCGCTCCTAGCAGAGTTTCAGCGATCTGCGCGACGCTCCACTGCGTCATGACTCTCCCTCCTCGTCGAAAATTGCAGTGACCGAGCCGATTCCACCGATGTTCGCCACTACCGACTGGCCTGGAGCGACGGCGAACGCCCGGGTCATGGAACCGGGCAGAACGACATGCCCGGGTTCCAATGTGACGCCCAGCGGGCCGACCGTGTTGGCGAGCCAGACCAGCGCGTTGATCGGTGAGCCCAGCACGGCGCCACCTGCGCCCGTGGCGATCAGTGCGCCGTCCATGTGCAGCGTGCAGCCGGCGAGCCGCAGATCGACCGCGTTCAGCGACATCGGCTTGCTACCGAGGATCACGCCACCGGACGATGCGTTGTCCGCGATGGTGTCGACGATGCCGATTTTCCAGTCGCGGATCCGCGAATCGACCACTTCCAGGGCGGGGAGAACGAAGTCTACGGCGCGCACGGCATCGGCGACGGTGACGCCCGGCCCCGTGAGGGGCTTACCGAGCACGAAAGCAATTTCTGGTTCGATGCGGGGCTGCAGAAAGATTCCTGACGGAATCGGTTGGTGCTCGAGGTGGAACATTCCTCCGGTCAGATGTCCGAAGTCCGGTTGCCCGACGCCCATCTGTCGCTGGATTGCTCGGGACGCGAGTCCCACCTTGTGACCCTTGATCACCTCGCCGTCTCGCACCCACTGCTCGACCTGCGCTTGCTGCACTCTGTACGCGAACTCGACGCCGGCCTCGGGGTAGCGGGGCGAGAGCGGCTCGATCGGCCGACCGGTTCGATAGACCTCGAGCAGCAGGTCTGCCGCGTCGTGTACGGCGTTCTCGTCGGTAGCTGCGCTACTCCCTGTCACAGCGGTCACGACGCGAACCTTCCCTGCACTGGAGCGGTCGTTCGGTTGCGACCGAGCGGCACGACGGCCTCGGCTACCTCGGCGAGTGCCCTGGTCACCTCGTTCGCGGCACCGACGACGGCTCGGTGGAACTCGACGCGGTTGGCGACGAAACGTGACGCCGGAACGCTCATGCTGATGGCGGCGACCACCTGGCCCATGTCGTCTCGGACCGGGGCTGCGACACAGTCGACGTCGGCGACCGCCTCGCCGAGATCGAAGGCGCAGCCTGCCGACCGCACCGCGTCGAGCGCCTCTACCAGTCCGGCCGCGCTGGTGATGGTGGTCGGTGTTCTACGACGGAGCGTGGTCGTGTCCAGAAAGCGTGCGAGCTCGACATGGTGCAGTTGAGCGAGCAGTACTTTACCCACCGCGGTGCAGTATGCGTCGAGCCGTGTTCCCACGCGCGCGCCCTGCACCGTGATGTTGTGTGTGCCGAGCACCTTGTCGACGTACAACACTCGGTTTCGTTCCATGACCGCGAGATGTGTTGTCTCGCCGTAGTTCTCGACGAGCCTGTCCAGGACGGGGGCTGCGCAGGTGCGAACGTCCACGGTGCCGCGGAGCGCTTGACCGAGTTCGACCACACGCCATCCGATCCGATACCGCCCGCGTGCTCGGCACTGGAGCAGCCCGATGTCTACGAGCGAGGACAGCAAGGCGTGTGCACTCGATCGCGGGAGATCGATGGTATTCGCGACCTCCGATACCCCCCACTCCGGTCGTTCGACCGTAAAAAGGTCCAGTACGGGACCGATCTTCTGCACTGTCTGCAGCGTCGCCACGGTATCTCCTCGTTGTCTTCCTTCTGTGATCTGCAACACTAGGAACCGAAGGAGGATCCGACCATGACCGCCGACGCACGAAAAGATGGCTCGGAGCGCACGGACACGTCGGTGTACATCGACACCAGTGGTCTCGGATCTCGCGAAGGCCGTGACACCTGGGCCAGTGCGCTCGAATCGACGTACTGCGAGATGGGCCTCGAATGGGGTTCACCGCACGCACACTTCGACGCGGAACTGGTCGGACGTCCGTTCGGCGATCTCTACGTCAGCACCGTGCGCGCCGATCCGCACACAGTCATTCGGACACCTGCGATGATTTCCGGCGACGACGACGACTTGTTGTTGTGCCTGGTCATGCGGGGCCGTGGCCACGTCGAACAGGACGGGCGGTCGGCCGACCTGCGGCACGGTTCCTTCGCCTTTCTCGATCCTTCGCGACCGTTCGTGTTCGCTTCTCCGACCGAATTCGAGCAAGTGGTGGTGCGCACCCCGCGACGCCTGCTCACGTCGCGGCTGCCGTCTCACATCGTCGATGCGGTTGCGGCTCAAGGCGTATCGGCGGGTGAGGGTGTAGGTCGCGTCGTGAGCCGTCTCCTGCAGGAGATCGCCGGTCTCGATCCCGGCGTAGCGCCCGGCGCCGCGTCGTCGTTGTCGGCGTCGATGATGGACATGTTGGTCACCGCACTTGCCGACGGGACGGTTCTGCAGAGCCACACCGAGCTCGCTCATGTGCGAGACCTCCGGCGCGCTCAGCAGCTCCTGGGGTCACGAATGCACGACCCGGACCTCACGATGTCCGACGCTGCTCGCGATCTCGGCATGTCTGTTCGCCATCTTCAGAACTTGTTCCGACGAGCCGACGCAACACCCATGAACTGGTTGTACGCCGCAAGGCTCGACCGGGCGCGCGGCCTGCTCATCGGCTCCGATGCCACCATCAACGATGTGGCGGAAACCGTGGGTTTCCGAGACGTCTCGCATTTCAGCCGCACATTCCGCAAGCGCTTCGGAGCGAGTCCCGGCGAATACCGCAAAGCCAACTCGACGAGCTGATTTTCCGCCCATCCGAACGGACACGGGACGCACTGCGCCCGATGTTCGGAACTACCGAACGATGTTCGGGTGGACTTCGAGCGCGTCTCAGTCTTGTGATCGCGGACACAACCGAACCACTTCGGGGTCCGCGTTCGACCTGACTACACGCGCCGCAGAAGGAGAATCATGACCGCCACTCTCGGCTTCATCGAAGACATCACGATCGAAGAGCTCGAAAAGGACCCGTACCCGTTCTACGAGCGCCTGCGCCGAGAAGCGCCGGTGGCGTTCGTCCCCGCCCTCGGCATGTACATAGTGTCCTCGAAAGATTTGTGTGCGGACATCGCGAAGGATTCCGACAACTGGCCTGCGGTCATCTCTGCGGCCGGCGGCCGCACGTTCGGGCCAGGTGCTCTGCTGAACACCAACGGCGAAGAACATCGGAAGTTGCGCGACATGATCGAGCCCCATCTGCAGCCCAGTGCGGTCGACAAGTACATCGACGCACTGGTCCGGCCCTACGCACGCGAGCGTCTCGAAGCCTTCGACAGCGACGGGCGGGCAGATCTCGTATCGGCGTACTGCGAGCCGGTCAGCGTGCGTGCGCTCGGCGATCTGCTCGGATTGAACGACGTCAGCACCGACAATCTACGGGAGTGGTTCCACAAACTCAGCGTCTCCTTCACGAACGCTGCCGTCGACGACAACGGGGATTTCGCCAACCCGGACGGGTTCGAGCCGGGTGACGAGGCGAAAGCCGAGATCATCGCGCACGTCGATCCCAAGATCGATCACTGGATCGACCATCCCGACCACTCCGCGATATCGCACTGGCTGCACGACGGCATGCCCGAAGGGCAGACGCGTCCACGCGAGGTCATCTATCCCAACCTGTATGTGTTCCTGCTCGGCGCGATGCAGGAGCCCGGTCACGCGATGGCGACCACGGTTGCGGGATTGTTGAGCAGACCCGACCAGCTCGAACGCGTCGTCGACGATCCGACGTTGATCCCTCGTGCCCAGTCCGAGGGAATGCGTTGGGTAGCACCGATCTGGTCGGCGGTCGTCAAGGCTGCGACGAAAGACGTCACCGTCGGCGGTGTCGACATCCCCGCGGGATCGGCCGTCATGCTCTCCTACGGATCGGCGAACCAAGACGAACACGCGTACGACGCGCCCACCGCCTACGACCTCGACCGGCCCGTCACTCCGAACATGACCTTCGGTGCGGGCGCACACGCCTGCGGGGGAACGTATTTCGCGAACGCCGTCATCAGAATCGGTCTGGAGGAGCTGTTGGAGGCCATCCCGAACCTCGAACGCGACGACACTCGTGACGTCGATTTCTGGGGCTGGGGTTTTCGGGGGCCGAAGGAACTTTTCGTCAAGTGGGAGGTGTGAGATGACCGCCGAACATCGCGTCCGACTTCCGGGCCGCGACATCGGGTGTGAGGAGCAGCAGTCCATCCTCGACGCGACCCTGCGCGGCGGAGGATGGCTGTCGCATTCCTGCACACAGGGAACGTGCGGCACGTGCAAGGTGAAGGTTCTCTGCGGCACCGTCGACCACGGCGCATCTCCCGAGTACACACTTACGGCCGAGGAACGGGAACGGGGCCTGGCGTTGGCGTGTATGGCGAGTCCGTGCACCGACGTCGTCGTCGAACCCCTCGGTGTCGTGGCCGACGACGGCACGCCGCGGTATCCGCTACGCGATTACGAAGGCACCGTGACCGTGCTCGACGACATCGCGTCGAACACCCGTCGGCTGAAAATCCGCCTCGACGCAGCAATGGAATTCAATGCAGGCCAGTACGCCGAGATTCTCGTTCCCGGAACGGGCGTCGGGCGTCAGTACTCCATGGCCAATGCGCCGAGCGAGTCTCGCGAACTCGAATTCCACATCAAGCGCACCGACCACGGAATCGCTACCGCTGGTTGGATATTCGGCAACCTCGCCGTCGGTGATCGGGTGTCGCTGCGCGGGCCACTCGGGCAATTCGGGATCGCACGACGGCACGACGAGCCCGCGATCCTCATCGGCGGCGGAACGGGGTTGGCGCCGCTGACCTCGATAGTCCGCCACGCCCTCGAACACGACTTGTTGCCGGAGTTGCACCTCTACCACGGGGGAAGGCGTCGGGACGACCTGTACGACGGTGACTACTTCCGCGATCTCGAACGGGCCCATCCTCAGTTCCACTACCGTCCCGCGCTGAGCGAGGAGATCTGGGACGGCGCGTGCGGGTTGGTCACCGATGTCGTGCTCGACGACTTCGCCACCTGTAAGGGCCTGCGCGCGTATTTGTGTGGGCCACCGCCGATGGTGGATGCGGCGGTGAAGGCGCTCAAGCGACGGCGCATGGCGCCGCGGCTCGTCGCGCGAGAGGAATTCACGGCGTCGACTCCTGTTCTCTCGAGCGTTCTTTGACGACGGCGGAAGCCGGTGCTCTTTCTCGTCGAGAGCACCGGCTTCCACTGACGGTGACCGGTCTAGAAACCCCACGGCTCATCTCTACCGACGACCGCGAGCGACCGGAAGCTTCCGGTGTAGAACACCAGGGGGCTGCCGTCGTCGTAGGCGAGTTCCTCGACCCGGCCGAGATGCAACGAGTGGTCTCCGGCGGGATACGTCGCCTCTAGGGTGCACGACAGATGCACGAGGGCACCCTCGAGAAGTGGAACGCCGCGGCGCCACACGAAGCGGACGAGGTCGGGGCGGCGAACAGCGTTCGCGAAGTGCAAGGACAGCGGCTCTTGATCACCGGCGAGTACCGACACTCCGTACTTGCCGGTATCACGAATGCGCGCGTCCATCTTCGCCCGGGTCGAGATGGACACCAATACCAACGGCGGATCGAGCGACACGGAGGTGAAAGCGTTGGCAGTCATGCCGTGTACCGATTCTTCGTTCTCGCTTTCGGCGGTCGTCACTATCGTGACACCGCTGGCGAACCGCCCCAGGGCCTTACGCATGACGAACGGCGAAATTTTCACGTCAGCGCCGCCGAACGATCTCGAGGTCGTCGTTCGAAATCAGATCGGGGCGCGTCCAGCCGTCGACGTCGTATTCGGACATGCACTGCTCTGCAAAGCCTTTGAGCTTCAGGTCCTCGCCCGCACCCTGATACGCGAACAGGGTCTGAAAGCGGACGGCTTCGTGATCGCCGCCGTAGTTGCGCTCGTACAGCTCGTGTCGTCCGCCGAATTCGGTACCGACTGCGTCCCACAGCAACTTGAGCAATTTGACGCGATCGACGGCCTCGACGCCACCGGAACCACGAACGTATTGATCCAGATAGGGACGAATTCGGTCGTCGCCGAAATCGCTGACATGGCTGTTGAGGTAGATCAGTCCGCTGCCGAGGGTCTGCTGGATGATTTCCTTGATTCTCGGGTAGCCGATGCCCATGAAGGTGCGGTAAGCCAAGCCGTATCGCGTATTCGGTTGCACCGCACCGCCGACCCAGTCCTCGGGCGACTTGGCCATGGCGTCCGACAGTCCCCAGAACATGTCTCGCCAGTTGAGTATTTCACCGACCTGCATCTGAACGCCGCGGAAGCTCGCCGAGCCGGTGAGCTCGACAGCCTTCATGACGCAGCCGGCAATGAAGTCGAGCTTCACGGCAAGCCGCGCGCAACCATGAAAGGTGAAGCGCGGCAGGAAACCCGAGCGCATCACGAACCCGTTGGATGCCTCGACGTCGTAGGCGAATATGTTCTCCCAGGGCACGAGCACGTTGTCGAGAACCATGATCGCATCGTTCTCGTCGAAGCGGCTCGACAACGGGTAGTCGAAAGGGCTGCCCATGACAGCCGCGCTCATTTCGTACGACGTGCGGCAGAACAGTTTGAGACCAGGGGAGTCCATCGGCACGGTGAAGATGACGCCGAATTCTTTCTTGCGAATCGGCAGGCCGTAATGGGCGATGAAGTTCGCATTGGTGATGGCCGAACCGGTGGCCACCACCTTCGCGCCGGACACGACCAAACCTGCATCCGTCTCTTTCACGACGTGGATGCACACGTCCGCGGTCTCGTCGGCCGGCTTGTCTCGATCGATGGGAGGGTGCACGATCGCATGGTTGAGGTAAAGCAACCGCTCCTGCGCTTCCTTGTACCAGCGCAGGGCATTCGGCTTGTACTCGCCGTAGAAGTCGGCGTTGGCGCCGAGCGTGCCCAAGAACGACGCCTTGTAGTCGGGCGAACGTCCCATCCAGCCGTACACTTCCCGCTGCCAGGTGACGATAGCGTCCCGGGCGAGAACGAGATCGTCAGCGCTACGCGCAGTCTTGAAGAACGGGTGCGTGAATCCGCCGTTGCCCGTATCCGTCGGCACCGCGAGAACGCCTGCAGCCTCGGGACGGTGAATGGCGTCGTACATGCGGGCAACGGAACGCACCGAATTGCGGAACGCCGGGTGGGTGGTGACGTCGTCCACTCGTTCGCCGCGGAAGTAGACTTCGCGGCCGTCGCGCAACGACTCGATGTACTCGTCGCCCGTCATCGGACGAATGTCGTTGAGCGATTGGGATTCCTGGGAATTCAACACTGCAGTCATGAAGTGGTGTCCTCTTTCGTCAGCCGAAGTTTGTCTGTGATTCGGAACACTAGAAGCGTGAGGTGAGGTTCGACCATGACCAACGACGCACGACGGGATGACTCCGCGCGCACACTTCGGTCCGTCACGTTCAGCACTCGTGATCTCGGTACCAGAGAGGGCCGCGACGCGTGGGCGCGGGCGCTCGACTCGACCTACTGCGAGATGGATCTCGACTGGGGTGAACCGCGTGGTCGCTTCGACGGTGAGCTGACAGGCAAACAATTCGGTGACCTGTTCGTCACCACGGTGACCGCAGATCCCCACACCGTGGTACGCACGCCGGCATCGATCTCGTCCGACGAGCGGGCGCACTACTTGCTGTGTGTCGTGACGGCGGGCCACGTCCACATACGGCAAGACGGGCGTGTGTCGACTCTCGACGGTGGGGCGTTCGCCTTGCTGGATCCTGCGCGCCCATTCGTCTTTCGGTCAGATGCTCGGTTCTCTCAACTGGTGATTCGCGCACCTCGTGAAGCTCTGGATTCTCGATTGGCGATCCACGATGGCTCGACCATTACAGCGCAGGCGATTTCGAGCAATTCAGCAACAGGTTCGATCGTCAGCACGTTCCTGCAGAGCATCGCAACATTGGAATCGGACATCGTGTCGAGAGCGGCGCAGTCACTGTCGTTGTCGACTCTCGACATGCTGGTGACATCGATGAACACGGAACTCGCCCGTACCGACAGGCCCACCGAACTACGGGCGCGCCATCTTCACAGTTATCAAACGCAACTGGAAAGCACGTTGCATGATCCGAACGTCTCGCTCACCGACGCGGCGCATGCGACCGGAATGTCGCTGAGATATGTGCAGAACTTGTTCCGCGACATCGGAACCACGCCGTCGGCCTGGCTCGCCTCGCATCGGCTGGAGCGGGCACGGCGACTGCTGACGGAGTCCGATATAACCGTGCAGGAAGTCAGTGAGGCCAGCGGTTTTCGCGACGTCTCACATTTCAGCCGCACGTTCCGGAAGCAGTTCGGCATGAGTCCCGGGCGTTACCGGAGCGCATCGGCCGGTTCATAGGCCTCGATACACGTCAGTCACAACTGCTTTGCAAATTCCAACGCGATGTTTAGCGCCCGTGCGTCGAGTCTGCGAGGCGGGATTGCGGACAACGCCCGATCCGCCCTCTGCAGCAATCTCGACCCGCGATGCGTGATACAAAGAAGGTGCTGTTGGCGCTTTGCGGGGTTTTGCTGCACTGCAACGTATCCTGCGCTTGCCAACGCACCGGTGGTGACTCCGATACTGGTGCGATGTCGGAGGAGCGATCGACTGAGGGCTGTATAGGTGACCGGTCCATGCGCCTCCAGATGACGAAGAATCTCGTACCGAGCCCAGCTCACCCCGACGACCGTGAGCTGTTGTTCCAGTGAAGCGCGCAACGAGTCCGCGGTACGCAGGAACGCCATGTAAGACGCAACCAAGTCAGAAACTTCGGGTCGCGACGGATCGGGTATGGGTGGCGAATGGGCGACGGTCGTCTTCACTCGGCGCCCTACTTCAGTTCTGCGAGGACGGTGCCTTGGGTGATGGCAGAGCCGGGGGTGACGGCGAGGCCGGTGACGACGCCTGCTTTGTGGGCGTTGACGGGGTTTTCCATTTTCATTGCTTCGAGGACGGCGATGAGGTCGCCTTCGGCGACTTCTTGTCCTTCTTCGACGGCGACCTTGACGACGGTGCCCTGCATGGGTGCGGTGACGGCGTCACCGGATGCGGCACCGGCGCCGCCGCCGCCACGCTTGCGCGGCTTGGGCTTGCGGCGGATCGCACCATCGGATGCTGCGCCGCCGCCGAGGGAGAACTGGCCGGGCAGGGACACCTCGATGCGCCTGCCGCCGACCTCGACGACCACGTTCTGGCGCGGCAGTGCTTCGTCGTCGTCGAGTGCGTCTGCTGCGGTGAACGGGGGAACTTGGTTGTCCCATTCGGTTTCGATCCACCGGGTGTGGACGTCGAAGGATTCTCCGTCGCCGATGAACGCGGGGTCGGAGACCACTGCGGCGTGGAACGGGATGACGGTGGCGAGGCCTTCGACCTTGAACTCGGCCAGCGCGCGGCGGCTGCGGGCGAGTGCTTCCTCGCGGGTGGCGCCGGTGACGATGAGCTTGGCGAGCATGGAGTCGAATTGGCCACCGATCACCGAGCCGGACTCGACACCGGAATCGACGCGGACGCCGGGGCCTTCGGGGGCGATGAAGGTGGTGACCGGTCCGGGTGCGGGCAGGAAGCCGCGGCCGGCGTCTTCACCGTTGATGCGGAACTCGAAGGAGTGTCCGCGCGGTTCGGGGTCTTCGGTGATCGACAGTTCTTCGCCGTTGGCGATGCGGAACTGCTGCAGCACGAGGTCGATGCCGGAGGTTTCCTCGGTGACGG
>NZ_JAAFYV010000022.1:0-93501 GCF_011770055.1 Rhodococcus sp. B10
GGGTGGGCTGGGGTGGGACTGACTCGGGCCCGGCTGGCGGGTGGGACTGACACTGGCCCGGCTGGCGGGTTGGACGGGCACGGCTGGCGGGTTGGACTGGCTCGGGCTGACTCGGGCCCGGCTGGCGGTATCTGCGTTCAGGCATGACTGTGAGCGGTGCAGATTTCGCTCTGCACCGCTCGTGGAATCGTTTCGCGCAGGACAACGCGCGCCGAAGCTACGGCTCCGGATCCTCCGGCTCGGAGTACAGATACTCCTGCGGATGGTGGTAGTGATTCACCATGCCGCGGCGATCCGGGTCGACGGATTCGGGTGGGTGCCACTGAGTTCGGCCCGGCCGGGGATGATTGGGGCCTGTCGTCGTCGTGGCCCAATCGTTCGGACCGTCGCCGACGAGCGGATGGTGCAGGTCGCAACCGAAGGTGAGGGAGTCGATGTCGGTCTCGCCTCCGGTGGCCCACTCGTTCAGGTGGTGTACTTGGCACCAGGTCGCAGGACGGGTGCACATCGGGAACGTGCATCCCCGGTCTCGAGCCATCAGAACGATCCGCTGGTCCGCCGACGCGAGGCGCTTCGAACGGCCGAGGTAGAGGGCCTGTCCGTCGTCGTCGAAAATCGCCAGGTAGTGGTGGGCGTGCGACGCCATCCGTATCGCATCGCGGACGGTCACCAGCGAACCGGTGCCCGTGACAGCATGCCCCGACGCGGTTTCCAGGTCCTTCGCCGTCATCGTGATCACTGCCGTCACCGGGAGGCCTCGGTGCTGGCCCAGATTCCCCGACGCCAGCATCTGACGCAGTACCGCCTTCATCGCATCGTGGTTTCGCTGGCCCTGGTTGCGCATATCCCGTCCGGCTCGGCGCTTCTCGTCCTCGGAGTTCACCGAGTCGCGGGTAGAGGCAGAGTGATCCGCGGAACCGGAGTCGCTACTGGGGCTGTCGGAGTCCGGGGAACCGGACTCACCACCGGGGCTGTCGGAGTCCGCGGAACCGGAGTCGCAACCAGGGCTAGCGGAGTCTTTGGGGCCGGACTCGCCACCGGGGCTGTCGGAGTCCTCATCACGGTCGAACAACGTCGGTTCGTCGTTCGACGTGTCGCTCGGGTCGTCCTCTGCGACTGGCTTCGGCTCGTCCGGGTTGCAGTTCCCCGCCTTCGCGTACTTGGCCAGGATCGGTTCGAGGTATGCACGGAACTCTGCGTCGATGACGAAGCTACCCTTGCTGAGTCCGTCCTTGCCTTGCCGCCCGAGCCGGAAGAAGCACTTCGCTATCGAATCCTTCTCGTCTTTCAGCGATCCGTCCGGATCCAGAAGCGCGTGCAGCCGGGCTGCGGCCACTCGAAGTTGTTCGGGCGTAACCTGTTTCGCCAGATCGGACAACAGGATCTCGGACTGAACCTTCGAATCGTGATCCACTGATCCCGGCAGATCTTTGAAGAACTCGTCGATGACGGTGACGTGGGCAGCGTCGATGTGCCCGTCGCGGTGAGCCTCGGCAGTCGTCGGGTACTGCGGCTCCAGCTTCTCTCCCGTCAGCGCACGACCGTCGGCGATCTTGGCCGCGATCTTGATGCGCTTGCCTGCGACACTCGGGTCGACGAGCAGCAAACTCGCCAACCGCGACGCATTCGTCCTGTCCGGAAGCACTGCCAGACCGTCGTTCTCGATCAGTTCGGTCAGCCAGGTGTGCGAGGTGCCGTACATCGCCCGAGAGAGCTTCTCCATCCGCACCAGAAGGGCACGGCGGTCGGCGTCGTCGAGCATGCTCGTATCCACATCGGCGACCGAATCCCACGCACTTTCCATGGATTCCACAGCAGCCAGGAGGGAGGCGTCGGAAATCGGCAGCACTGCCCGCGCGCTTGCAACCCCCACGTCGTCGGCAAGGCCGGCAACACTCTCCCCCGAAAGCATGAACCCACTCTAGCCCAACTTTCGCACTTTGTCGAACAAATATTCGAAGACCGGCTCAGTTGAGGCCCGCTAACGAAATGGGTCTACAGGACGACATAGAGTTGACACCCGGGGCGACATGACCTCGCTACGGGGAGTTGCGGCACCACGACAGCACTACGAAAGGAACACCCCTCACATGCTCGGCATCCTGTTCTCCCTCATCAACGACGCCATCGCCATCTTCACCAACGGCTCGAACCTCGGCTGGTGGTGACGTCCGTCCGCTGAGACGCACCGAGCCCCCGACCTCGTATCGAGGCGGGGGCTCAGTCGTGGATGGACCCGAGACCTGGTCAGTCCGAGCAGAATGCGTCTCCTGTCAGCGCGGCAACCCCACCGGCGGCTTGACGGCCGTCACCGGACATTGCGCTTCGAGGATGACACGCTGAGAGATGCTGCCCATCAACAACTTTCCGACGGGTGAGCGACGACGGATCCCGATGACGAGAAGTTGCGTCCCTTCGACGTACGACAGGTCGATCAGGTTGTCTGCGTGCGATCGTCCCGGCTCGTTGTCGTGGATCTTCACCGCGACGCCCAGCCCGCCCGCTTCGTCGCGAGCGGATTCGACGGCGGCACCGAACGCGGCGTCGGCAGCGCTGTCCTCCTCGGCCACGATGACCAGATCTGTTCCACGCTGCACCGCCTCGGCGAACGCGAACGGTAACGCGCCCTTGCCTTCTGCTGTCGGCGAATAGCCGACGACGACGGTCATCGCGTCACCGGCGTCGTCAGCGTGCCGTCGGCCAGGAACTGATCGAGATTCTGCAATGTCAACGCCTCCATGGCGGCTCGGGTTTCCACTGTTCCGCTACCGACGTGCGGCAGCAGTACGACGTTGTCCAACGTCAGCAAGGCCTCAGGGACAGCGGGCTCGTTCGCGAACACGTCCAGCCCCGCCCCCGCGAGTCGGCCGTCGGTGAGACGTTCGACAAGAGCGTCCTCGTCGACGACGCTTCCCCGCGCGATGTTGATCAGGTAACCCTGCGGACCCAGGGCATCGAGGACGTCGGCGTCGACGAGATGCCGCGTTCCCTTTCCGCCCGACGCTGCGACGATCAGAACGTCGACAGCGCCCGCGAGAGCTGCCGGCGTCGAGAAGTACGTGTGCGGCGAACCGTCGACCTCGTTCCGGTTGTGATAGCTGATGGCACAACGGAAACCGACGAGGCGATCTGCGATGGCAGTACCGATCCGGCCGAGTCCGATGATGCCCACTCTCTTACCGGTGACCTGACGCGTCAGAGGTGTGTTGCCGTCGGAGATCCAGCGGCCTGCGCGGACGTAGCGGTCGGAGAACGACACCTGCCGCAATGCGTCGATCACCAACCCGACGGCGAGATCTGCGACGCAATCGTTCAGCACGTCGGGAGTGTTGCTGACGCCGATGCCGCGCTGCGCGGCTGCGTCGACGTCGGTGGTGTCGTACCCGACGCCGAAGTGCACGATCGCGCCGAGGTTGGGCAGATGCGACATCAACTCCGCGTCGACGCCCGTGCGCCCCGAAGTGACCGCCGCAGTGATCGACTCACCGTGCTGAGAGAAGAAAGCCGCACGCTCGGAAGGCTCGGGCAGCACGAGGGCGTCGTAGTCACCGGTAAGTGTGTCCATGAGTGACGGCTTCAGAGGCCCGACTCGGAGCACCCTCCCGCTGCTGCGCGAATCACTCTGCACAACAGCGTCTTTCGCCTTCTCGACTGTCGTCATTCGAAACTCCTCGCCGGGCCGGGGACGTGCGCGTTTTCTGGTACGTTATGTCGCCCGTCGGATACCTGTCCAACACGTAAATAACATGGATTGATACTCAAACGGCATGATAGAGCCTGGGCCGCAAGCATGGGTGACCTAACCACACCTCGTTCTACCAGGTCAGATGCCCTGCGCTGTGAGCTGGGCGGCTTACGCAGCACCGATGTGACCCACGAAACTCCCTGCATACGGCGCCAGCGCCGGTTGACGGCTCTACACCCCCCTCATAACGTGTGGCTACCGTCACACGCGGCGACAGCCCGTCACATTCTCCCCTTTGGAGGCCCCCATGAGCCCTGCACTCGAAGTGCAGCAGGGACGGACCACGCGCACCGCGATCACCATCGCTGGCGCACTTACGTTTTCGATGATCGCCACCGGATGCACGGTCGCGAACTCCGGCGCCGGCACGGCCGCGAGCGCGGATACTTTACGGATCGTCCTGCAGGAAGAACCTCCGACGCTGGAAGCCTGCGACGTGTCCATGACCTCCATCGGGGTGGTCACTCGGTCCAACATCACCGAACCCTTGATGGAGCGGAACCCGAGCGAAGGCACACTCGAACCGAAGCTCGCCGACTCCTGGACCCAGGTCTCGGACCGCGAGTGGACGTTCGCGCTGCACCCCGGAGTGACGTTCAGCGACGGTAGCCCGCTCGAGGCGGAGGACGCGGCACACTCGATCGAGAGAGCCGTCAACTCGGACCTCGGATGCAACGTCGAAGGCTACGTCTTCGGCGACGCCGACCTCGACGTCCGCATCGTCGATCCGCTGACGATCAGCGTCGCCGCGCCTGCTGCCGACCCCATTCTCCCGCTCAAACTGTCGTTCATCGAGATGGTGCCGCGGACGTACAGCATGACCGAACGCGTCCGCGAGCCCATCGGTACGGGCCCGTACGCCATCGACAACTGGGAGTACGGACAGCGCCTGTCGCTGGTCCGCAACGAGACGTACTGGGGCGACAAGCCGGACTACGCTCGCGCTACCTACCAGTGGCGTAGCGAGGGCAGCGTCCGCGCCTCGATGGTCTCCAACGGCGAGGCCGAGATCGCGACGTCACTCGGACCGGAGGACGGCGCAGGCGACCTCGGAGTCTCGTACCCCAACAACGAGACGACGGCTGTTCGCATCCAGCTCGAAGAGCCCCCTCTCGACGACATGCGCGTGCGTCAGGCGATCAATTACGCGGTCAACCGCGACGGCATCGTCGACGCGTTGTTCCAGGGCCTCGGAAAGCCTGCAGCGCAACTCATCTCGGACGGCGTCATCGGATACAACGACGAGTTGACCCCGTGGCCGTACGACCCCGAAAAGGCACAGCAACTCATCGACGAAGCCCGCGCCGACGGCGTTCCCGTCGACGCCCCCATCCGGCTGATCGGACGGACCGGGCAGTTCCCCAAGGTCAACGAGACACTCGAAGTCGTCCAGCATGCACTGTCGAAGATCGGCATGAACGTCTCCATCGAGATGACGGACTCCGCCGGCACCGCCGAGTACCAGGAACGTCCGTTCCCGAACGTCGGGCCGTATCTACTCGTCATCCAACACGGCAATCAGGCAGGCGACGCGGCGTTCACCGCCGATCAGTACCTGAAGAGCGACGGCTTCCAGAGTGCGGGTGGCACAGCAGAATTCGACGAGCGCGTCGACGAGGCCGCGGCCCTCACCGGGGATGCGCGTCAGGAAGCGTACGAACAGCTCTTCGCCGACGAGCCCGCGGACATCATGCAGATGGCGTTCATCGCCCACATGGAAGGTGTTCTCGCCAAGGCGGACTCGGTCGACTACACACCCAACTCCGCAACCGTCGACGAGATGCATCTCGCAGCGATGACGCACGTCGACTCCACCGAAACGGACTGAGGCCGAACATGTTCAGATTCCTCCGTCGCCGGATCTACACCAGCCTCGTGCCGCTGATCGTCGTGCTGTTGGGCGTGTTCCTACTGGCGCGACTCACCGGTGACCCGACGAGCCTCTACCTTCCCGAATCCGCGACTCAGGCTCAGCGCGAGGCGTTCCGTGCGTCGAACGGGCTCGATCAGCCTCTGCTGACGCAACTCTGGGACTACCTCCAGGGCGTCGTGCATCTCGATTTCGGCGACTCCCTGCGCACCGGTGAGGCCGCGTCGACGATGGCGTTGCGCGCATTCCCCGCGACGCTGCAGCTCGCGTTCATGACGATGTTTCTCGCCGTTCTCGGCGCGATCGTCATCGGATGCTGGGCCGCCTACCGCCCCAACTCGCTCGCCGACCGCATCTCGAGCCTGCTGTCCATGACCGCGGCCAGCATCCCGGACTTCTGGTTCGCGATCATGGGTGTGTGGCTGTTCGCCGTCACGTTCGGGGTGCTGCCGACGTCGGGCACCGGCGCGGGAATGCTGTCCTGGATCCTCCCGATCGCCACGCTGCTGATCCGTCCGCTCGGCGTCCTCACCCAGGTCGTCCGCGGAGCGATGGTCGCGGCGTTGTCCGCGCCCTACGTTCGACTCGCGAGAAGCAAAGGCGCAAGCGATGTTCGCGTCGTCACGCACCACGCACTGCGCAACGCCGCAGCCCCGGCACTGACCGTCGCGGGCGACCTGATGGTCGGTCTCGTCAACGGAGCCGTCGTCGTCGAAGCGATCTTCGGGTGGCCCGGCATCGGCAAGCTCATGATCGACGCGATCCTGCAGCGCGACTTCGCGGTTCTCCAAGCGGCCGTTCTGCTGACGGCCGTCAGCATCTTCCTTCTCAACATCGTCATCGACGCCTGCTACGCACTGCTCGACGCCCGTGTTCGCGACAAGGCGAAGGTCTAGGAGGCCACCATGTCACTCGCTTTCGACGCACCGAAAACGTCGGAGCCCGAGGAGGTTCCGGCCGGAAAGCCTGCTTCCCGTACGAGCTCCGCTCCGCTGTGGCGGCTGCTGCTGCGTGACCGAGTCGCCACCGTCGCCGCCGGGATTCTCGTCCTGGTGTTCCTCACGGCGATCTTCGGGCCGATGCTCGTCGGCGACGCAGCCACCGACCAGGATCTGAGTCGGTCGAACCTCCCGCCGTTCACCCTCGATACCGGGTGGATGAACGTCCTCGGGA
Organism: Rhodococcus sp. B10; assembly: GCF_011770055.1. Lineage (NCBI taxonomy): Bacteria > Bacillati > Actinomycetota > Actinomycetes > Mycobacteriales > Nocardiaceae > Rhodococcus > Rhodococcus sp. B10. Next base: position 6,789 of record NZ_JAAFYV010000022.1, read on the forward strand.
CCGATCCCCTCGGACGCAGCATGCTCGCACGATTGATCGTCGCGTGCCAGACCACGCTGTCGGTGGCGATCCCCGCAGTCATCCTGTCGGCGATCGTAGGCTCGATCATCGGAATGTGGGCCGGCTATCACCGGGGATGGCGCGAGACCACGGCGATGCGCGTGGCCGACGTCATCATGAGCTTCCCGTCGTTGCTCATGGCCGTCGTCGTGTTGTACGTTTTCTCGCCCAGCGCAGCGAACATCGTTCTGATCCTTGCGATCACGCGTATTCCGATCTACCTCCGCACCGCGCGTGCGGAGTCCGCGGAACTGCAGAGTCGGCTGTTCGTCGACGCCGCCCGCACGTTCGGCGCGTCGAGCGGCGCGGTGATCCGACGTCACGTCGCGCCCATCCTGCTCCCCACGTTGCTGACCGTCGCCACGCTGGATTTCTGCTTCGTCATGCTGGCCGAATCGTCGCTCAGCTTCCTGGGCATCGGTATTCAGCCGCCCGACGTCAGTTGGGGTCTCATGGTCGCGCAGGGCCGCACCTACCTGCAGACCGCATGGTGGCTGTCGTTCTTCCCCGGCCTCGCCATCGTCATCACCACCGTGTCGGCCACCGTGCTCGCCGCCTGGGCACGCATCGCGACCGACCCGGCGCAGCGGTGGCGCCTGACCGTCCCCCGTTCCGCCAAGTCCCGCCTCGTTCCCGTCCGAAAGGTCGTCTCATGAGTGCACCTGCCGTCGTCCGCCCCGACACCGACCGTGTCGCCATGGACGTCCGCGATCTGACGGTCGACCTACGCACGCCGTCGGGCGTGATCCGAGCCGTCGATCACGTCACGTTCAGCGCGCGGCGCGGCGAAACCCTGGCTCTCCTCGGCGAGTCCGGCTGCGGTAAGTCCATGACCGCGCAAGCCGTCGTCGGACTGCTCGAACCGATCGCCGACATCACCGACGGTTCCGTCGAGCTCGGGGACGTCGATCTGGTGACCGCCAAGACCAAGGTTCGACGCCACATCGCGGCCACCGAATTGGCGATCGTCTTCCAGGACGCGCTGACGGCACTGAACCCCGTGTACACCGTCGGCACCCAGTTGGCCGAGCCATTCCGGATTCACCGCGGTATGTCGGCGAAAGCTGCACGCGAGGAGGCCATTTCGCTGATGCGACGCGTCGGCATCCCGCAGCCGGAGTCCCGCGCCGATTCGTATCCTCACCAGTTCTCCGGAGGTATGCGTCAGCGCTTGCTCATCGCGATGGCCGTCGCGCTCAGCCCGTCGGTGCTGCTCGCCGACGAACCGACCACCGCGCTCGACGTGACCGTGCAGGCTCAGATCATGACGCTGCTGCGCGAACTGCGCACCGAACACGACATGGCGGTCATCCTCATCACGCACGACCTCGCGCTCGTCGCGGAGGAGGCCGACCGCGTCGCGATCATGTATGCCGGCAACGTCGTCGAAACCGGGCTCGTGTCGGAGGTTTTCGCGAACCCACGCCATCCGTACACCAAGGGTCTGCTCGACTCGGTACCCGTGCACGCGGCGCGCGGTGAGGATCTGAAATCCATCGGCGGCACTCCGCCCGATCTGCATTCCATCCCCGACGGGTGTGTCTACCAAGCCAGATGTCCTCTCGCACGGGACATCTGTCGCGCGCAGCGACCCACGCTGGAAGCCGTCGGCGACGGTCGTTTCTCTGCCTGCCACTTCTCGAACGAGGTGTCCCATGTCTGATCAGTTGTTGACGGTCCGCGGATTGAACAAGACCTTCAAGGTGGGCGGCGGCAACCTCCGCGCACTCGATTCGATCGACCTCGACCTGCGCCGCGGTGAAACACTCGGCCTCGTCGGCGAATCCGGTTGTGGTAAATCCACTCTCGCACGAACGCTGATGATGCTGGAACGCCCGGATGGCGGAACGGTGAACTTCGACGGCGTCGACCCGTTCGGTCTGCGCGGCAAGGAACTGCTGGGCTTTCGCCGACGCGTACAGATGGTGTTCCAGGACCCGTACGGGTCACTGAACGCCCGCATGAACGCAGCCGACATCATCAGTGAACCGTGGCGAACACACAAGGGGCTGTACAAGACTCGCCGCGACCGCTCCGCTCGGGTGCGCGAACTTCTGCACCTCGTGGGGCTTCGCCCCAGCGACGAGCACCGATTCCCGCAGGAGTTCTCCGGCGGCCAGCGTCAGCGTCTCGGAATCGCGCGTGCGTTGGCATTGAACCCCGACGTGATCATCTGCGACGAGCCGGTGTCCGCGTTGGATCTCTCCGTGCAGGCGCAGGTTCTCAATCTGCTGAACGACCTGCAGAAGCAGCTCGGGATCTCGTACGTGTTCATCTCGCACGACCTGTCCGTGGTGCGCCACGTCGCCGATCGTGTGGCCGTCATGTACCTCGGTCGGATCGTCGAGTCCGGGGCGACCGAGGCCGTCTTCGACCGCCCGAGCCACCCCTACTCGGCAGCGTTGATGTCGGCAGCACCGAAGCTCGACGCGGAGGCGCGCGGCGAGCGCATCCTGTTGAAGGGCGAGGTGCCGTCGCCGCTGAACCCGCCGTCGGGCTGCCGTTTTCGAACGCGCTGCTGGAAGGCGACCGACAAGTGCAGCTCGGATGCGCCGCCGGTTGCGTTGGACCGCAACGAATCCGACCACATGGCCGAATGCCACTACCCGCTCGTCGACGACGACCTCGGCCTCGTGGCCGCCGGGTGATAGGGGGTCTGACCACGGTCGGGTTCGCAGTCGTCGCCGCCTCGATCTTCTTCGCATCGGCGATGCAGGCATCGATCGGTTTCGGGATGGGCATGTTGGCGGCACCGATCGTCGCGATCGTCGACCCGGGTCTGGTGCCCGGCACGCTCATCATGTTGGCGATCGTCGTCAGCACGATGGTGCTCATTCGCGACGGGACGGCTCTCGATCTGTCCGGAGCGAGCTGGGCGCTCGCAGGTCGGGTGCCGGGCACCATCGCCGGCGCTCTGCTCCTGGTCGCCCTGCCCGAGCGCGGACTGGCCTTGATGCTCGCGTTCGTCGTTCTGCTCGGTATCGGGTTGACGTCGCTGGGATGGATTCCGTTGCCGCGCAGACGAAATCTCGTGGTCGCAGGCGCGGCATCCGGACTTCTCGCGACGGCGACGTCGATCGGCGGCCCACCGATGGCGCTGGTGTGGCAGCGGAACACCGGAGCAAAGTTGCGCTCGACGATGAGCGCCTTCTTTCTCGTCGGCTCGGTCCTGTCGCTGGTCGCGCTCGCCGTCGCCGGTGCGGTCACGCTGCACACCGCGTGGTTGTTCCTGCTGCTGACGCCGGCGGCGATTCTCGGCTACGTGTTGTCGCGCTTCGTGAATCGCGTCATGGACCGCCGCCGGTTGAGGCTGACGGCCATCGCGGTCTCGACCGTCGGTGCCGTCGTTCTGATCGGCCAGCAGCTCCTCTCGTGAGTGCGAATGTACAGCGCCTTCGGGTCGCTCCGCAGGCTACGCTCCTGCCGGCTGTGCATTCGCGCTCACGGGCGGGAGGCGGCCTCGGCGTATCGCTCCCGAATCGTAGGCGTCGGATCCGCCTCGTACGTCCGAGCGCGCGCCGACGCCCACTGCGGTGGTTCCGCGGTGCCGGCGAGTGTCCAGGCCGCCTGCCGTGCAGCACCGTCGGCGACGTATTCGCCCGGCTCCGGCACGACGACGGGTACACCGAAGATCGCAGGCGCCAGCTCACGAACTGCCGCGGACTTCGCGCCGCCGCCGATGAGCAGCACCCGTCGCGTCTCGATCCCGGCCGCGCGTAGCGCGTCGATACCGTCGGCCAGCCCGCACAGCAGCCCTTCGACCGCGGCACGCGCCAGATGCCCCGGCGTCGAATTGTTCAGCCGCAGAACGTGAATCGAACCGGACGCATCCGGCCGGTTCGGCGTCCGCTCCCCTTCGAAGTACGGCACCAGCACCAGGCCCTCGCTCGCGGTGGACAATGCCAGCGAAGACAACTCATCGTGATCGACGCCGAGAAGCGACGCCGTCGCGTCGAGCACCCGGGCGGCGTTGAGCGTGCAGACCAGCGGCAGCTGCCTGCCGGTGGCGTCGGCGAATCCGGCGATGATGCCCGACGGGTCGGCCGCTCCGACGTCTGTGACCGCGGAGACGACGCCCGACGTACCGATCGATACGACGACGTCACCGACACCTGCGGCGAGTCCGAGTGCGGCAGCGGCATTGTCGCCGGTGCCGGGTCCGATGATCGCGCCGCTCGCCGTCTCGCCGATGCGTTCCGACGGTCCCGCGACCCGCGGCAACCGCGGCTTACGGCCTCGCATACCGAGTTCCAGCATGTCTTCGCGGTACGTGTTCGTGGCCGCGGAGAAGTAACCCGTGCCGCTGGCGTCACCGCGATCGGTGGCCAGGGTATCGAGGCTGCCGGCGCCACCGAGGTGCCAGCTCAACCAGTCGTGCGGAAGGCACACGGCCGCAGTACGATCCGCGTTCGTCGGCTCGTTGTCCGCGAGCCACCGCAGCTTGCTGACGGTGATCGACGCGAGCGGGACGACGCCGACGGCGTCGGCCCACTGTTGCGCACCCACCTCGTCGACGAGGTCACGCGCCGAAGCCGCCGACCTGATGTCGTTCCACAGCAACGCCGGCCGCACGACATCGCCCCCGTTGTCGAGACAGACCATTCCGTGCTGCTGCGCGCCGACGGCCACCGCGTCGACGTCGTCGAGACCGCCCGCGTCGGCGACTGCGGTGTCGAGCGCGTCCTTCCAGGCCGCCGGGTCGATTTCGGTGCCGTCGGGATGCCTGGCCCGCCCGCTGCGCACCAGCTCTCCCGAATCGGCATCGCGGACAAACACTTTGCACGATTGGGTGGACGAATCGATACCTGCGACGAGAGCCAAGATCTTCTTTCCTTCCCACGTGGCACTGCTTACCGGTGACCCTACCGCCAGTAGCAGGGCGCCGAGGGATTCCGCTACGTTCGTCAGCTATGCGTGACACCGAGGATTCCGACGCCTTTCGCCTTGCCGTGGCGAAAGCTGCCCTCGACCTGTTTTCCGCCAACGGGTACGACGCGACGTCGGTCGACGACATCGCCGAGGCCGCCGGCATTTCGCGTCGCACGTTCTTTCGGCAGTTCCGTGGCAAGGACGACGTCATCTTCGCCGATCACGAAATTCTGCTGACCCAGGCCGCGGAGTTCCTCGACCGTGACCACGACGATCCCTGGGTCGCGGTCTGCGACGCCGCCCAGCTCGTGTTCGATCGGTTCTCCGGGTGGAAGGAGTACGCGACACTCCGCTACCAGGTGGTGCACGTCAATCCGGCACTGCGTGACAGGGAGATCGTGACGGTATTCCGCTACGAGCGCCTCTTCGTCGACTATCTGCGTCGGGCCGTCCCCGACCACTCGCACCTCGAGACGATCCAGTTCTGTGCGTCGGTCACCGCTACCCACAACTTCGTGTTGCGACGCATGATCCGCGACGGCGTCGCGACCGCGCCTGCGGATCTGCAGGCCGCGCTGTCCAAGGTCAGGGCGAGCTTTCAGCCGTCGTCGGACGAGGTCGTCGTCGCCGTGTTCCCGCGCGGGGCGTCGCGAGATGCCGTCGTAGACGCGATTTCGGAGCAGCTGGGGCGCTGACCGGGCGTTTCGCCCGCATTCCGACCGCATCGATGGCGCTCTCGAGCCGTCTATCGACTGCCGCGGCCCATCGATGCGGATTCGCACGCGACCACCTGGCACCGAGTGCCAACCGGCCCTTGATTCGCGACGCCGACCGCCGTACTCTGGAACCATCCGTGGCACTCAGTGCCGACGATCGATACCAAGGAGACAGCCGCTCATGGCCGGAAACCCGGACTTCGATCTCTTCAAGCTTCCCGAGGAGCACGACGAGTTGCGCGCAGCCATTCGTGCGCTCGCCGAGAAGGAGATCGCGCCGTACGCGAAGGACGTCGACGAGAACTCGCGCTTCCCCGAAGAGGCGCTGACTGCTCTCAACAACTCGGGCTTCAACGCCATTCACGTCCCCGAGGAGTACGACGGCCAGGGTGCAGATTCCGTCGCGACGTGCATCGTCATCGAAGAGGTCGCACGCGTCTGCGGATCGTCGTCGTTGATCCCGGCCGTCAACAAGCTCGGCACGATGGGCCTCATCCTCAACGGCTCCGACGAGCTGAAGAAGCAGGTCCTTCCATCGCTCGCCGGTGGTGCGATGGCGTCGTACGCACTGTCCGAGCGTGAGGCCGGTTCCGACGCTGCGAGCATGCGTACCCGCGCCGCGGCCGACGGTGACGACTGGGTCCTCAACGGCTCGAAGTGTTGGATCACCAACGGCGGCAAGTCCGATTGGTACACGGTCATGGCCGTCACCGATCCCGACAAGGGCGCCAACGGCATCTCCTCGTTCGTGGTGCACAAGGACGACGAAGGATTCGTCGTCGGCCCCAAGGAGAAGAAGCTCGGCATCAAGGGCTCGCCGACGGCCGAACTCTACTTCGAGAACTGCAAGATCCCCGGCGATCGCATCATCGGCGAACCCGGCACCGGCTTCAAGACGGCACTGCAGACGCTCGACCACACGCGTCCCACCATCGGCGCTCAGGCCGTCGGCCTCGCGCAGGGTGCACTCGACGCCGCGATCGAATACACGAAGGACCGCAAGCAGTTCGGGCAGTCCATCAGCAACTTCCAGGCGGTGCAGTTCATGCTCGCCGACATGGCAATGAAGGTGGAAGCCGCACGCCTCATGGTCTACACCTCCGCTGCGCGCGCCGAGCGCGGTGAGAAGAACCTCGGTTTCATCTCCGCCGCATCGAAGTGCTTCGCATCCGACGTCGCCATGGAGGTCACCACCGACGCCGTCCAGCTGTTCGGTGGTGCCGGCTACACGACCGACTTCCCGGTCGAGCGCATGATGCGCGACGCCAAGATCACGCAGATCTACGAGGGCACCAACCAGATTCAGCGTGTCGTCATGTCGCGGGCGCTGCTGAAATGAGCATCGAACTCGTAGGTGTCATCGGCGGTGGCACGATGGGCGCAGGTATCGCCGAGGTCGCAGCCCGCTCGGGATCCTCGGTCATCGTGCTCGAGACCACCCAGGAAGCAGCCGACGCGGCCGAGACTCGGCTCGACAAGTCGTTCGCGCGCGCCGTCAAGTCCGGTCGTATCGAGGCCGACGCTGCCGAGAAAGCCCGTGCGGCAATCACTCTCACGCTCGATATCGACGATTTCGCGGACCGCGATCTCGTCGTCGAGGCCGCACCCGAGATCGAATCGCTCAAGCTGGAGCTGTTCGGCAAGCTCGACGCGATCGTGAAGCCGGAAGGCATTCTGGCGACCAACACGTCGTCGATCCCGGTCATCAAGATGGCGAACGCGACGAAGCGGCCCGGCAAGGTCGTCGGTGTCCACTTCTTCAACCCGGTGCCGGTGCTGCCGCTCGTGGAGATCGTCGTCAGCCTCGTCACCGAGGAAGACACCGTTGCTGCGGTCACCGACTACGCAGCGAACACGTTGGGCAAGAAGACCATTCGCTCCGGTGATCGCGCGGGCTTCATCGTCAACGCCCTCCTCATCCCCTACATGGTGTCGGCGATTCGCATGCTCGAGTCCGGCTTCGCGAGCGCCGAGGACATCGACGACGGCATGGTCAACGGTTGCGCGCACCCGATGGGTCCGTTGCGTCTGACCGACACCGTCGGACTGGATGTCACCTTGGCCGTCGCCGAGTCCCTGTACGCCGAATTCCGTGAGCCGCACTACGCGCCGCCGCCTCTGCTGCAGCGCATGGTCGACGCCGGACAGCTCGGCCGCAAGACGGGCAAGGGTTTCTACACCTACTGAGTGCGGCTGCGCCACCCGTGCGCGGAAAGTTGGTCCATAGGCCGACTATCCGCGCACGGGCGCCGAAGGCGCACTCAGAAATTCCCCCGCGCCGCCTGTTCGCGCTCGATCGCCTCGAACAGCGCCTTGAAATTCCCGATGCCGAAGCCGAGCGAGCCGTGGCGTTCGATCAGCTCGAAGAACACCGTCGGCCTGTCGACGAGCGGCTTGGTGAAGATCTGCAGCAGATAGCCGTCCTCGTCACGGTCTACGAGGATGCCGCGCTGCTGGAGCTCCTCCACCGGCACACGGACGTCGCCGATGCGCGCACGCAACTCCGGATCCTGGTAGTAGGACTCCGGTGTCGCGAGGAACTCGATGCCCTCCTCGACCAGCACGTCCACGGATCGCAGAATGTCCTGCGTCGCAAGGGCGATGTGCTGCACACCCGGTCCGCGATAGAAGTCCAGATACTCGTCGATCTGCGAACGCTTCTTCCCGACGGCCGGCTCGTTGAGCGGGAACTTCACTCGATGGTCTCCGCTGGCCACTACCTTGCTCATCAACGCCGAGTAGTCGGTGGCGATGTCCTCGCCGACGAACTCGGCCATGTCGGTGAACCCCATGACGCGGTGGTAGAAGTCGACCCATCGATTCATGCTGCCGAGTTCGACGTTGCCGACGACATGGTCGAGTGCTTGGAATACTGTGCGGACGTGTCGATGTCCCGCCGAAGCACGCGCCGTGTACCCCGGTAGGTAAGGGCCCGAGTACCGCGACCGGTCGACGAGGGTGTGCCGCGTGTCCCCGTACGTCCCGATCGATGCGAGCCGTACGACCCCGTGCTCGTCGGAGACGTCGTACGGCTCGACGAGCACGGTCGCGCCCTGCCGTCGCGCATGCTCGATGCACTTGTCGACGTCGGGTACCGCCAACGCCACGTCGACGATGCCGTCACCGTGTCGCCGATGGTGCTCGACGAGTTCGCTCGACGGGTCGACTGCGCCCTCGATCACGAATCGCACTGCGCCACTGGTCAGAACGTAACTGTGCCGATCACGGTGTCCGGTTGTCGGCCCCGAATAGGCCACCAGTTCCATGCCGAATGCGGATCGGAAGAAGTGCGCTGTCTGCGTCGCGTTCCCGACGACCCATACCAGCGCGTCCCATCCGTTCACCGGAAACGGATCGGCGGAGGCGTCGTACTCCACCAGTCCGACGAGTTGGCGCAGCGCACGGGCGTCGAGGGAAGCGAGTCGTTCGTCGTCGGTGAGTAGCTGATCGATGCTCATGCTGCTACCACAGAGGATCGCGACCAGGTAGTCAATCGGACGAGCAACAGCTAGGCCGATTGCCGAATCCTGCACACGACCACGCACTCTTTCTCTACACTTTGCTCACATGGAGCTGGATGCGCTGGACTTCGCGGTGCTCGAGGCCGTTCACGAACGTCCGAGGGCCGGAGTGCTCGAACTGTCTCGGAGCTTGAAGATCGCACGCGCCACTGTGCAGGCACGGATGAAGAAGCTCGAAGACTGCGGCGTCGTCGCCGGCTACGAACCTCGACTCGACGTCGAAGCGGCAGGTTTCGGGGTCCAGGCGTTCGTCACCCTGGAGATCGCGCAGGGCGCACTGGACAGCGTGACCGACGAACTGTCCTCCATCCCAGGCGTTCTCGAAGCGTTCGCGACGACGGGAGCCGGGGATGTGCTGTGCCGGATCGCGGCCGCGTCGCACATGGGCTTGCAGCAGGTACTACTGGAACTCAATCGTTCCGGCGTCGTCGTGCGATCGACGAGCGTGGTGGTTCTGTCGGTTCTGATTCCCTACCGCTCGATGCCGCTGCTGCGGACTCTCGATACCGGCAAGGGGGCGAAGTCGCCCGCGTACCGCGGTGCGCACCCACCCGTACGTGGTTAGTTGGCCCAGAGTCCGACCATCCACGCACGGGCGGCGAAGCCGCACTAATCTTTCGGGCCACCCGCGGCGTACACGACCTGACCCGAGATGAAGCCTGCACCCTCGCTGACGAAGAACGACGCGAGGTGCGCGATGTCGTCGGGATGTCCGACGCGGTTGACCGGAATCTGCGCTGCCGCAGCGGCTTTGAAGTCTTCGAAGGGCACGCCGACGCGCTCCGCGGTAGCTGCCGTCATCTCGGTCTCGATGAAGCCGGGTGCGATGGCGTTGGCGGTGACACCGAACTTGCCGAGCTCGATAGCGAGGGTCTTCGTGAAACCCTGCATACCCGCCTTGGCGGCCGCGTAGTTCGCCTGTCCACGGTTGCCGAGAGCCGACGTGCTCGACAGGTTGACGATGCGACCCCACTTCGCATCGATCATGTGCTTCTGCACCGCACGCGTCATCAGGAACGAGCCGCGAAGATGCACGCCCAGAACGGAATCCCAATCGTCGACGGTCATCTTGAACAGAAGGTTGTCACGGGTGATGCCCGCATTGTTGACGAGAACGGTCGGGGCACCGAATTCGGAGGCGATCCGGTCCACCGCGGTTCGAACCGATTCTTCGTCGGCTACGTTCGCGCCGATGGCGACGGCGTGCCCGCCCGCGGACTGGATGGCGCCGACGGTGTCCGCGCAGGCGGACTCGTCGAGGTCGACGACAGCGACACCGAATCCGTCCTTGGCCAGACGCTTGGCGACGGCTGCGCCGATTCCGCGGGCGCTTCCGGTCACTACGGCAGTCTTGATCTGATCACTCACGTGCATCTCCTGAAGTTGCGATCGATGAGAACCTCGAACTGTTTCTACCAAACCTCAGTACGCAGCGACCGCCCCGTCGACGGCTTTCTGCAGTCCGGTCGACACGACCCGGGCAATGTCGATCGGTTTGTCCGGCAGGTCCCGAATCGGCGCGTCGATGTACACCGACGCGGACTTCAGCTTGGTCGATTCGGGCCCGTAGCTCAGACCGATGCAGACGAGGATCGGTTCGACCCCGAGTTTCCGCGCCCGCACTGCGATATGGCCGATCCCGCTGCCCACTTTCTGGACCTGCGTCGGATCTTCCAGATTGCACGTGCCCTCGGGGAAGATCGCGAGGTCGTCTCCCCGTCGCATTCTCTCGGCGCTGATGTCCATCATGCGGTTCCCTGCTGCACTGACGGCCCGCATGCCGTGATTCTTGCCGCGAAACACGGGGATGCCGCCCATCATGTCGATTCGCCTGCGCTGCTTCGATTCCTGGAACAGCTCGTCCTTCGCCAGCACCCGGGTGCGACCGATGACGGGACGCAGCGGACTCGACCATGCCGTCGCCGCGACGGTGTAGGGGTCGGTCTCGGTGAGGTGATTGATGGCGATGATCAGCCGCGCGTCGTCGTAGACCAGCCTGCGCAACTCCTCGCGTGCACCGTCGGGGTAGCTCAGCCGAGGCTTGAAGCGTCGGGCAAGGGCTGCATAGGCGAGACGCGCAACCTGCCGGTTCTGTTGGTGCCGTAGATAGAAGTCGTAGACGGCCTGATCGTTTTCGAGAACTACGGCGGGGCGCTCCATGCGGAAAGCTTAGACGGTCGGACGCGGGCCACCGCCGCTCCTTCGTTCACGTGTAAGTCCCGGTTTGCCGGGTATGCGACACGGCAGCCACTCGTGCGCACCGACGGCAACCTGAAGGGACTGAGGACCATGGCAGAGCAGAAGAAACCACGTAACCCTCGCTGGATCAAGACGGCCGAGAATCGCACCGGACTCGCCTGCATGTTGCTAGGCCTGGTGTCCGCCGGGTTGTTCATCGTGGCCCTCGGGGGCGGCTTCGAAGGATGGGCAGTGATCGCAGGCATTGCCGTGATCGCCATCTTCGCGACCGGCCTTCTGTGCTTCCGCGCAAGCGCGAAGAACGTGCAAGACCCGACTCCCGTTGTGTACCATCCGGATTCACCCGATGTGGTGTTCGACGTGGATCGCAACACAGGCAAGCGCACCCCGCACGACAACACACCACACGACCGCACGCCACACGACCGCTAGCCCGGCCGAATCAGGTAGTTCCTCGACGACGCAGCGCCGGTCCGAGGCGGTCGATGTGCGCCTTCACGCCGGCGACGATGTCGATCGCCCCGTTGCTCATGACCCATTGCAGCTGTAGTCCGTCGCTGACGGCCAGGCATTCACGCGCGACGGCGTCGTAGTCGATGTCGGGGTCCAAGCCGTCACGGTCGATCCCGGCGCGCAGACGCTCACCCAATCCTTCCACCGCGATGTCGTACCGACCTGCGTACACCTCGTGCGCCGGGCTCGACGGGTCCGCGGCTTCGGCATTGACCAGCACGACCAACGAGATCAGCCCCGGCTCGGCGAGATATCGACGCGTCGCATCGACCATGTACTGAAGCGTCGCCAGCCCGATCACGTCGTCGGGCAATGCGTCCCACCACCTCGCGGACGATTCGAAGCGCTCCTGCGCGACGGCCACGAGCAGATGCTTCTTCGATCGGAAGTGGTGCAGCAGACCACCTTCGCTGATCCCGACGTCCGACGCGATCGTGGTCATCGCGGTGCGGTGGTACCCCTCGCTCGCGAATCGCGCCGCTGCCGCCTCGACGATGTGCTGCCTTCGTTCGTCTCCGACGGAGTACCTCCCACGCGCCATGACGCACGACAGTACTCGCGCCGGTCTGTCGACGAAAACAAGGGATCCTTTGTTTTGGTGTACGGTTGACGCATGGAGAAACTCGACATCGAGTTCGCACCCGGCCTTCTACTCGACGTCGTCGCCCCCGATGGGGCATCGAAACGCCCCGCGATCGTGTGGGTGCACGGTGGCGGGTGGCGGATGCAGGACAGGAAAGCGCGACCCGACTTCGCACGCCACTTCGCCGCACGGGGTTTCGTGATGGTCTCGATCGACTATCGACTCACCCCGGGCACGACGTTCCCCGGGCAGTTACACGACGTCCGCGCGGCCGTACGGTGGCTGAGGAGCCATGCCGACGAGTTCGGGGTGGACCCGAACCGGATCGGTATGTGGGGATCGTCCGCAGGCGGACATCTCGCTGCACTGACCGGTATCCATTCGAGTCGACTCGCTCTCGACGACGAGGAGCCACACGGCGTCAGCAGTGCTGTTCAGGCCGTCGTCGACGGCTACGGACCGACGACCTTCGAGAGCCAGAGCGACGACTCACCCGAGGCCGCATTACTGGGCGGCCCCCTACGCGAGAACGTCGAACTCGCCCGCGCTGCAAGCCCTGCATGGCAGGTCGGCACCGGCGTCCCGCCGTTTCTGATCGCGCACGGCACCGCGGACACACTCGTCCCTGCGTCGCACAGCATCGCGCTGCACGACGCGTTACGCACGGCGCGTCACGATTCCACCCTGTACCTCGTGCAGAACTTCGGGCACGGATTCTTCAACCCCGGCACCGTTCTCGAGTTGGGTCCAGGCGTCTTTCTGGACCAGGGGCGGCTCGAAGCAGAGCCCGACGCCCCTGCCGAGATCCGACACGACACCACGACGCACGGCCATCTGTCGATGGACACCATTGCACGATTCTTCGAACAGCATCTAGGACAAGGACTTTCCGCGTGATCACCTCAGAGATTCCGTCCATCGAGGACACACATTCGCTGATTCCCGAAGTCGATCGCCTACCGGGGCGGTGCGCTCCCTACTTCATCTCGTCCGGCGAGGGCCTTCGGTACGACCTCGGTGGTCAACTCGTCACCGTCATCGCTCGCCCGGAGGACACCGGCGGGCAATTCGGCGCAGCCTACGTCTACGGAGGCAAGGGCGTGGAGACGCCGTTCGTCGCACACGATCGCGAACACACCTTCCTGTACGTTCTGGAAGGCCGAATCCAGTTGTGGCTCCCCCGCGAGACCCAGGTCCTCATCCCCGGCGACTCCGCCACGATCCCGGCGGGCACCCCGTACGCGTATCGAATGACGGCCCACGCCAACAAGTTTCTGAGCTGGACCACCGCCGGGGACGGCCATGCCATGGCGCAGGGCACCGCCACCCAGTCGCACGTGTTCACCGGAACCAGTTCGCCGTTGCGCGATTCGGAGCTCGCCGATCAGTTCGGAATTCGCTACGCGGACCTCGAGAAGGTCGACCGCCCGGCACTGACCGGGAAGGCACTGCCCCATCATGCGACACCGTTCGTCGTCAAGGCGGGCGAGGGTGAGCGGTGGAAGAGCTCGGGGCAGCTCAACACCTATCTTGCGCGCTCCAGGAACACCGCTGGTACCTATTTCGCGGTGCACACGCGGGGCGCCAAGAGCCCCTACATTCCCCGGCACTTCCACCGCGCACACACCGAGAACTTCTTCTGCACCGAGGGAAGAATTCTGCTGCACGTCAACGGCCAGGAGATCCTGCTCACGAAGGGCGACTTCGTACACGCACCCGCGGGAACGGTCCACAGCTTCGCGTTCGACGGCAACAGCACTCAGATGCTCGGGATTCTCACCACCGGCATCTTCGAGAAATTCTTCGAATACATGAACACACCCACGGACGACAACGTCCACGACGAGTTGAATCCCGGCTCGTTCCCCGAGTCCGGATTTGCTCGCGCTCGCGCCGAGTTGGACCTCGTCGTGGTGGGACCGCCGCCAGCTCGCCGGTAATTTCTTAGACCGGTCAAAATTGTCTTAACATATGCACACGAAGTGGTGTACTCTTCAAGCACCATCGTGACACAGCACACACGACAGACCGCGAACCGGCCCGTCCCGAACTCGGAAGGACACATCCATGTCTGCCTCCAACGCAGCCGTGTCCAACACGCCAGAACTCACCCCAGCCCTCGCGCAGCGGGTGCACCGGCATCACGTCGTCATCATCGGCTCCGGGTTCGGCGGCCTGTTCGCAGCGAAACAACTGCGTAAGGCCAATGTCGACGTCACGCTGATCGCGAAGACCACCCACCACCTGTTCCAGCCACTGCTGTACCAGGTGGCCACCGGCATCCTCTCCGAAGGAGAGATCGCACCCTCGACCCGCCTGATCCTCAAGGACCAGCACAACGCGTCGGTCATCCTCGGCGAGGTCAACGCAATCGACCTCGAGAACAAGACCGTCACCAGCCAGTTCCTCGAACGCGTCACCGAGACCAGCTACGACAGCCTCATCGTCGCCGCAGGAGCAGGGCAGTCCTACTTCGGCAACGACCACTTCGCCGAATACGCCCCCGGCATGAAGACCATCGACGACGCCCTCGAACTCCGCGGCCGCATCATCGGCGCGTTCGACCAGGCCGAACTCGCCACCGATCCCGCCGAGATCGAGAAGCTCCTGACCTTCGTCGTCGTCGGCGCAGGCCCCACCGGCGTCGAAATGGCAGGACAGATCGCCGAACTCGCGAACAAGACTCTCGACGGCACCTTCCGCCACATCGACTCCCGCAGCGCGAAGGTCATCCTCCTCGACGCCGCCCCGAAAGTCCTGCCGCCGTTCGCCGACTCCCTCGGCCAGTCCGCGGCCAAGCGGCTCGAGAAGATGGGCGTCGACATCCAACTCGGCGCCATGGTCACCGACCTCGACGCCCACGGCCTCACCGTCAAGGACTCCGACGGCACCGTGCGACGCATCTCGGCGAAGACGAAGGTCTGGTCGGCCGGTGTCGCCGCCAGCCCCCTCGGTAAGACCCTCGCCGAGCAGTCCGGCGCCGAGATCGACCGCGCGGGCCGTGTCCTGGTGAACAAGGACCTGACCCTGCCCGGGCACCCGGAGGTGTTCGTCGTCGGCGACATGATGAGCCTGGACAAGCTCCCCGGCGTCGCCCAGGTCGCCATCCAGGGCGGACGCTACGCAGCCCGGGTCATCGAAGACGGCGTCGAAGCCGTGCGTGCAGGCAAGGACGTTCCCGAGCGCACCCCGTTCAAGTACTTCGACAAGGGCTCGATGGCAACGGTGTCGCGGTTCTCCGCCGTCGCGCAGGTCGGACCCATCAAGATCACCGGCTTCATCGCCTGGGTGATGTGGCTGCTGGTCCACCTGCTCTACATCGTCGGCTTCCGCAGCCGCCTGACCACCGTCATCTCCTGGCTCACCGCATTCTTCTCCAAAGGCCGCGGCCAGCTCGCCATCACCGAGCAACAAGTCGACGCCCGGCGAGCGATGTTCTACTTCACCGGCAACGACCCCGTCGCCGCCCCCGAAGTCACTGCACCGGAACCAGAATTCGCCACGCTCCCACTGCAAGAGAGCCGACGGTAACCAGCAGGAACAGGCCCACCCAGACGATTCCGGGAAGGAACGTCAGCCGGGCCAACTGATCCGCGTCGGAATCCCTGGCCCGTCCCGCGCTGCGCGACCGCTGCAGCTCGAGGACGGGCCTCGGTCCCGCGATCAGCAGGAAGAACGTGATGAAGTACGCGGCCGCGACCTGCTGTTCGCCCGTTCCCCACCAGGACACGGCGAACAGCAGCGCGCCGACCGTGACCAACGACAGCAATCCATAGAAATTGCGAATCATGGTCAGCATCAACGCAATCGAGATCACGCCGATCCACAGCACCGCCACGGCATGCTGCGTGCCCAGTACGAGAGCGGCGCCGAGCCCCAGCAACGACGGCCCGACGTAGCCGGCGAACGTCATGGCGACGACGCCGAGCCCGGTCGGCTTTCCCTTCGAGATCGCAACTCCGGACGTGTCGGAATGCAGACGAAGGCCCATCAACTGTCTGCCGGTGATCAACGCGACGAACAGATGCGCGCCCTCGTGAGCAATCGTCACGACGTTGCGCGCGATCCGCCAGGTCTGCGGAATCAGGACTATCAGTAGCGCCGTCACCGCGGCCACCTGAACGATCCACGCGGGCGGGTCAGGACTCACCGCGGAAATGCGGTCCCAGAATTGCTGCACACCACACTCTAGGTGAGCGCCGGAACACGCCAGGGTCGGCGCCGAGCGACCACAAAGACCAATACGTCCAATGGTTTCGTATACGTGACGACGGTCACGACCGTCGGCAAGATGAACGTCGATGAACACCCCGAACCAGATGACGCGACGACGCGCACTGGCGACCCTGGCGGCCCTCCCGCTGGCGTTGTCGGTCGGTTGCTCGACGCTGTCGTCGGAACCGGACCTCTCCGGACTACGGATGCTCATCCCGAATACACCGGGCGGCGGTTACGACGTCACCGCTCGGACCGCGTCTCGCATTCTCGAGAACCGTGACCTCACGGGGTCGATCGAGAAGTTCAACGTCGTCGGCGGTGGCGGATCGGTCGCGCTCGCGCGGCTGATGCGCGAGTCGGGCAACGAGAACTTGATCGCGATGGTCGGTGTGGGCGTCGTCGGCGCCGCGCAGGTGGACAACTCACCGTGGAAACTGTCCGACGCCACGGCACTCGCGCGACTCGTCGACGAGCCCGAGGCTCTCGTGGTCGGAGAGGCTTCCCCTCTCGGTTCGGCAGCGTCGCTCGCAGAAGCCTGGCGTGCGAATCCCCGTGCCTTCACCGTCGGTGCGGGTTCGGCCGTCGGTGGACCGGACCACGTCTTCGCAGTCGAACTCGCCCGGACGATCGGGATCGATCCGAACACGCTCGACATCGTCACCTTCGACGGCGCGGGCGACCTGCTCACCGCGATCATCGACGGCAGCGTCGACGTGGGAATCGCGGGCGCAGGTGAGTACATCGATCAGGTCGACGCGGGATCGTTGCGGATACTGGCGGTGTCGAACCCGACCGAGGATGCCCCGACGCTCCGCGACTCCGGAATCGATCTGGAGTTCACGAACTGGCGCGGATTCGTCGCTCCCCCAGACATTTCCGCTGCGACCAGAAACGACATCGTCGACGTGCTGCGCACGATGCGCGAGTCCGACGAATGGCACGACGCCCTGGCTCGGCATCGCTGGGCCGATTCCTTCCTGCCGGGTGAGGAATTCTCCGAATTCCTTGCGGCAGAGGATCTTCGAATGCGACGCACGCTCGAAGATCTCCATATACCTCGTTAGAAAAGAATCACGGAAGGACTTCTCGTGGACGACTGGGTCCAGACCCTCTCCACACCGGCCCTGCTCTCGATCGCACTCGTGGCGATCGCAGTGCTGCTGGTGATGATCATCAAGTTCAAGGTACACCCGCTCCTTGCACTCGTGATCGTCTCGATAGCAACAGCTTTCGCGACAAGGATCCCCATCTCGGAGATCCAGGACGTACTGATCGACGGCTTCGGCGCCACCCTCGGCGAGGTGGCGCTGCTGGTGGGACTCGGAGCCATGTTCGGGCGTCTCGCGGAGATCAGTGGTGGCGCCCAAGCACTGTCCGACGCCCTGATTCGCAGATTCGGCGACAAACGTGCTCCGTTCGCGCTCGGCGTCGCGTCACTGCTGTTCGGCTTCCCAATCTTCTTCGATGCAGCGTTCATGGTGATGCTCCCCATCATCTTCAGCGTCGCGCGTCGACTGGGTGGGAGTGTGCTGCTGTACGTATTGCCCGCAGCGGCAGCGTTGTCCACGATGCACGTCTTCCTTCCCCCGCATCCGGGCGCGGTGGCATCGACCGTCCTGCTCGGCGGCGACGTCGGCCTGACGATCCTCATCGGTATCGTCGTGGCGGTTCCCACGTGGTACATCGCGGGATACCTCTACGGCACGTTCATCGGTAAACGCATCGACCTCCCGGTACCGGACCTGTTGAGTGGGGGACCGCGGGTCGAGACCGTCGAGGACCCACCGAAGCCGAGCACCATCATCGCGTTGCTCATGCTTCCGCTGGTGTTGATTTTCGCCAACACGGCCGTCACGACGGCAGCACGCACCGGGACGTTGGACGCCGAGTCTCCCTGGGTCACCGTTCCCCAGGTCATCGGATCCACACCCGTCGCGCTCCTCATCACCGTTCTGGTGTCGACGTACGTACTCGCGCTTCGCCGAGGCCGCACAGCTGACTACGTCGAGGATCTGCTCGACAATGCGCTGAAGCCCATCGCACCCGTCGTACTGATCACCGGCGCGGGTGGCATGTTCGGTGCGGTACTGCTGGCAAGTGGCATCGGCGACGCCTTGGCCGAGACATTGCGCGACCTCGGTCTCCCGTTGATCGTGTCGACCTTCATCATCGCTGCCATCCTGCGCATCGCGCTCGGAACGGCCACCGTGGCGATTACGACGTCGGCAGGTCTGCTGGGCGCGTCGATCATGGCTGCGGGGTTGAACCCGGTGCAGACCGTCGCGATGATCCTGACGCTCGCGGCCGGCTCGTCGATCTTCCCGCATGTCAACGACGCGAGTTTCTGGCTCATCGGTAAGTTGCTCGGCATGGACGTCCCGACGACCTTCAAGACCTGGAGTGTCATCAAGACGTTGATCTCGATCGTCGGATTCGCTCTGTCCGGCGTCGTGTACGTGATCGCGTCCGTGTGACCCGAGGGTTCGGCGACGGTATGAGACGACGCCCCCGCAGCCTGGCCAGCCAGGTCCTTCTGCTGCAACTGGTGGTGGTCGCGGTGGTGCTCGTCGCCGTCGCAGGCGTCTCGATTCACCAATCGAGCTCGGAATTCCGCGCCGGTCAGAGCGCCAGGATGATCGCCGTCGCGGAGAACCTGGCGTCGACGCCCGTCGTGCGGGCACAGTCGAATGCACCCGAGGCCGACCGCGTACTCGCCCCCGAGGTCGGGCGCGCGGTCGATCTGTCGGGCGCAGGCATTGCCGACGTCGTCGGCGCATCCGGCGTGATCGTCGCGTCGTCCATTCCCGATCGGACGGGCAGGCCCGCGGAACTCGGAGACAGTCTCGCGCCGGAGGGCCGAGCCTGGAGCGGGGATGCTGTGGTCGACGGCCGTAGGTCCATCAGCGGTCACGTTCCCGTTCTGTCGCCGTCGGGCGAGGTCCGAGGTGTCGTGGCGGTCAGCACGGCCTACCCGTCGACATGGGAACTGCTCGTCGCAGCCGGGCCACCGCTTCTTCTCTACCTCGGCATCGGCGCCTGCCTCGGCCTGGTCGGGTCCATTCTGCTGTCCCGACGCGTCAAGACCCACACCCGGGGACTGGAGATCGAGGAGATCGCGCATCTCGCCGACCATCGAGAAGCGTTGCTGCACAGTATCGGTGAGGGAGTGATCGCCGTGAATCCCGACGGAGTCGTGACGGTGTTGAACGACTCGGGCGCCGAACTTCTCGGGATCGACGACGCAATCGGACGCACCGTCGACGATCTCGCCCTGGAACCGACGATTCGCGACTACCTGAAGAATCCCGACGGGAGTGGGGATTCGGTGCTGACCACTGCCTCGAGAGTTCTGGTCCTCAGTCGCCGAGCGGCCTCGAGCAAGGGACGACGGATCGGAACGATCACCACCATGCGCGACAGCACCGAATTGGCAAGGATGCAAAGCCAACTCAGCTCCCATCGATCCGTGACCGACACTCTTCGCGCGCAGACGCACGAGTTCGCGAACCAACTGCACACGATCTCCGGGCTGAACCAACTCGGCGACCACGCCGCGGTGACGGACTTCGTCGGCGCGTTGACCCGTCGGCGTGCCGAGATCAATGCGTCTGTCACACAGGCCATCTCCGATCCCGCAGTGGCGGCCCTGCTGATCGCCAAGACCTCGCTGGCGGCCGAAGCCGGGGTGGCGTTGGAGCTCGAGGAAGGCTCGCATCTCGCCGCACTGGATCCGATTCTGGCGACCGACGTCATCACCGTGCTCGGCAACCTCGTCGACAACGCAGTCGACGCCTCCGCCGGTACCGACGACGCGCGCATCGTCGTCAGCATCGACGATTCCGAGGACATCGAAATACAGGTCGCCGATTCCGGGCCCGGTGTGCCGGCCGAGATGCGCACCGAAGTGTTCTCCCGCGGGGTGACCACCAAACCCGATGCGCCCGGTGGGCGCGGGATCGGGCTCGCACTCGTCCGAATCGTCAGCTCGCAGTACGGGGGTTCCGCGCGCGTCGCCGATTCCGATTCGACCGGTGGCGCCCTGTTCACGGTGAGAATCCCGACCTCGTCGCTGCCACCCGATAGAGTCGATCGTCGTGACTGACCGGAAGTACCGCGTGCTGGTCGTCGACGACGACTTCATGGTCGCAGAGATTCACCGACGGTTCGTCGATTCCACCGCCGGCTTCGAGACCGTCGGTGTCGCCCACACGGCCGCCGACGCGGTAGCCGCTGTTCACGAGCACGCCCCCGACCTCGTGCTGTTGGACGTCTACCTTCCCGACAGGTCCGGGCTCGATGCCCTGCAGCAATTGCGCGGGGAAGGCAACGCTACCGCCGTCATCGTCATCACCGCCGCACGAGAGCTCGACACCGTCAGCCGAGCCCTGCACGGCGGAGTCACCGACTACCTGGTCAAACCCTTCGAGTATCCGCAGCTGGCGGACAAGCTGAGCGGCTTTCGACGTCGTGCGCTGGCCCTGGCCGATCCCGGTGGGGTGGACCAGTCCGTCATCGACTCGCTGTTCGGTGCCCCCGCAACCGCACCCGCCTCGCTCCCCAAGGGGCTCAGTGCAGGTACCGGGCAACTCGTCCTGGCGGCGGTCGACGAAGGCGGTGAAGTCTCGGCAGGCGAATGCGCCGAGCTGGCCGGACTTTCACGCGTCAGCGCCAGGCGATACCTCGAACACTATGCGTCGACAGGGGTGCTCAGCGTCCGGCTCGAATACGGCCGAGCCGGACGACCGGTTCATCGCTACCGCGCGACACGCTGAACCGGCGGCCGGGCGTATGCGTCACACGGGTTCCTGTCACACCGGACGCAGCAGCGACCGGCGACGCGGAGGTAGCGGCTCAGGAGTCTTGTCCGCCAACAACTTCAGCGCTTTCCGAATCTCGAGCCGCGTCGCCGACGGCTCGATCACCGCGTCGATGTATCCACGTTCCGCAGCGGTGTACGGGGTGGCCACGAACTCGTTGTAGAAGTCGATGAACTTCTGCCGCACCTTCGGCCCGTCCTCGCCTGCCGCCTCGATCTCCCGTCGCTTCAGCAGCCCGACGGCACCCTCGGCGCCCATCACCGCGATTCGAGCCGTCGGCCACGCGAAATTCAGGTCGGCACCGAGGTTCTTGGACCCCATGACGGCATACCCGCCGCCGTATGCTTTGCGAATCACGACGGTCACCTTCGGAACAGTCGATTCGATCACTGCCGCAAGGAGTTTCGCGCCGCGATAGATGACCCCGGCTCGTTCCTGCTCTAGTCCCGGCAGATAGCCCGGGATGTCGACGAGGAAGACGACCGGGATCGCGAACGCGTCGCAGATGTAGATGAACCGCGCCGCCTTCTCGGAACTCGCGATGTCGAGTGCCCCGCTGAGATGCGTCGGCTGATTGGCCACCACCCCGACGGTCCGGCCGTCCGCCCTCGTGAACGCCGTGATGACGTTGGGAGCGTACATACTTCCGATTTCGTGGAACTCGCCGTCGTCGAACACCTTGGTGATGATGTCGTGCATGTCGTAGGCGGTGTTGTCCGAGTCGGGAAGAAACGAGTCGAGACCCAGATCGGTGTCGGTCAGGTGAGGTTCCAAACCCGGGTTGACCAGGGGAGCCGATTCGTGGCAGCTACTCGGCAGGTAGCCGAGAAGGGTCTTGACCCAGGTGAATGCGTCGGCCTCGGAGTCGGCGACGTGATGCACGGTGCCATAGCTCGCCTGTTTCGTCGCGCCGCCGAGATCCTCGGCCGAAATCGTCTCGCCGGTCACCGCTTTCAGCACGTCGGGCCCCGTGACGAACATGTACGCCTGGTCCTGCACCGCAACGATGAAGTCCGTACATGCCGGCGAGTAGGCCGCTCCGCCCGCACACTTTCCCAGCATGATGGAAATCTGCGGAACCAGACCGGACAACAATCTCTGGCGCCTACCGATTTCGGAGTAGAACGCCAGCGACGTCACCGCGTCCTGAATGCGGGCACCGCCGGAATCGTTGATGCCGACGATGGGGCATGCGGTCTTCGCGGCGAGCTCCATCATGGCAACGACCTTGCGGCCGAACATCTCTCCGAGAGAGCCACCGAACACGGTGTTGTCGTGCGAGTACACCACCACGGGCCTGCCGTCGACCGTTCCCCGCCCGGTCACCACACCGTCGCCGTACGGATTGTCCGCACCGCCCGGCGCCCGCATCAACGCGCCGTATTCGACGAAGCTACCCGGGTCGAGCAACGCATCGATCCGATCACGCGGAGTCGGCAACCCGGCGGCTGCGCGCTTGGCGCGCGCGCGTTCGCTTCCGGGCTCGCGCGCGCGAGCCGAACGTTCCCGTAGAGCCTCGATCTTTTCCGCAGTCGTCACGAACACATCTTTCGTCGCAGTCGGTCGCAGTCGGTACACGAGGGGGCCGCCCCGACTGGCGGAGCGGCCCCTCCTTCGCGTGATTCAGGACGCTTGTCGCTCCGCCTTCGCGGCGTCGCGGGCGAGCGAACGGTCGCGCATCTCCTCGAACTTGGTGGCCTGCCTCTCCAGGTCTTCGAGGAACGCGGCGAGTTCTTCCCGACGGGTCTCGCCGCGGCCGGTGAAGTCCTCGCGCTCGAAGATCTTCCACTTGCGCAGGACCGGCCAGACGACCTCTTCGAGGTGCTGACGCAGGTCGTAGATGCCGTGCTTTGCCATCAGGACACCGTTGCGGCGGAAGTTCGGCATTCCGGCGCCGGGCATCTGGAAGTTCATGACGATATTGCACACCGCGTCGAACGTCTGGTCGGGTGCGATGTCGAGGGCTGCGGCGCTGATGTTGCGGTAGAACATCATGTGCAGGTTCTCGTCGGCGGCGATGCGCTGGAGCATGCGGTCGGCGATCGGGTCGTCGCACACCTTGCCGGTGTTGCGATGCGAGACGCGCGTCGCGAGCTCCTGGAACGTCACGTACGCCACCGAATGCAGCAGTCCGGTCTGCGATCCGGCGGGGGATGCGAAACCGTTGGTCATGTGGATCATGCGGGCTTGCTCGAGCGCGACGGGATCGACGCCGCGGGTGACGACGAGGTAGTCGCGCATGACGATGCCGTGCCGGTTCTCCTCGGCGGTCCACCGTCCGACCCAGGTGCCCCAGGCGCCGTCCTGGGAGAAGTTCTCGGCGATCTCGCGGTGGTAGGACGGCAGGTTGTCTTCGGTGAGCAGGTTGGTGATCATCGCAGCTTTGGCGACCTCGGAGAGCTTGCTCTGCTCCGGGTCGTAGTCCACACCACCCAGTTCGGCGAAGTTACGGCCCGCGTCCCACGGTACGTAGTCGTGCGGATGCCATTCCTTGGCCATGGACAAGTGGCGGTTCACGTTGTCCTCGGCGGCGGGGACCAGCTCACGCAGCAACTCCAGTTGTGTCAGTTCCCTGACCATGGACATGCCTCCTCGAATCGATTACCTACGAGAGCGTAGGTGCGTTCGACGACGCCGAGCGCGGACTGCGAGGAAGTCTGTTAGAAGTCGGAAGCCCGCGCGGGGCCTGCTTGGGCGTGCTCACAGATCGTCTCGCGATCCGTTCTCCTCGCCGCGCTGCCTGGTCCCGACGACGAGCGGCAGAACTCTTCCCGACGACCCGCGCTCGGAACCGAGACCCTGCGGGTCCGCGACACTGGCAAGTCGCAGATCGAGATCGCCCTTCCACTCACGCGCGGCCTGTGCGTCGAGGGCGTCCATGCGTGCGAGCAGAGGCGGGTGCTGATCCGGCGGGCACGACGCGAGCAAGGTGACGAAGAGGGACCGCAATCGACGCTGAACCTGCGTGGAGTTGGTGCTGAAGTGTCGGATCTCGTCGGTGGCGATGGTGACGTAATCGTCCCAGGTGCGACGCGTCCCGCGGATGCGTGTAGGCGTCGAGTCGTCGGTGTCGGTGCGGACGCGGGGTGCGATCGTCATCAAGAGATCCTCGAGATGATCGATCGCTTGCACGGCGCGGCCGGGGTCGTTGATCGCGGGCGACAGCGCTTTCAGGGCGATGTCGACGATCGCCTGCAGGGCAGCGGCTGGACTGACCGTCGGACTGTGCGTGTCCCCGAACACGAGACACGCCATCAGCTGATGCGCCCTGACCCGTAGCTGCGGTCCTTCGATCTCGAACAGCACTGCGTCCTGCGCGACGAACTCGCCGATCGTCGGCATCAACTCGATGGACACGCCCCACTTCTGCGCGAGCCGTTCGATGCAAACGAAGTTCACCGCGAGGAGGATTCGGCCGTCCGGCGACAGTTGCTTCAAGCGCACCGTCGTCGTGCCCGTCGGCTCGTCCGGCGGAAGCACGAATGCGGCGAGGGCGCCGCGCGACACCGGCGAACTCGACGGGTACATCCGGATTATCGACGAACGACCCTGCGCAGCAATCCATCTCAACAACCGTGCCGAGTCGAGCACGACGCCGACGCGCGCCACGAGTGCGATGAACAGGAATGCGCTGACGAACGACAGCAGGATCGCGACGGACGTCGAGACGACCGGCGCCGTCCACTCTCCGGACAGCGCGAGATCCGACGCGATGATGACCGAGAAGACGAACGTGGACAGGAACATCCCGATGGACCACCGCATCACGGACTGCTGCTGCAGCAGCGGCACGACGCGCACCGAGATCTGCGACGCCCCGAACTGCATCGCGAGGGTGATCGCGGTGAACACCAGACCGGTCAGCGTGATCATGCCGCCCGCGATGACGCTGAGCAGCGTCGCCGTGGCGCCGATGTCGAGTTCGCTCGAGGTGGTGACAGCGCCGTCGGTGGAGCCGAATTCGTCGTCGAGCGCGACGAACACGAACGCGAGCACGATCGACAGCGTCACCAGAATCGCGGGCAACCGCCACACCGGAGTTCGCCTGAGGCGTCGGCGCGTTCGGGTCCAGCGAATCCCCGCCACCAGCCGATTCGGCAATGTACGCGACGGCATCGCCACCTGCGGTTCCGCCGGTTCGGGTACCTCGATCGGAACACCGAAGCGTCCGGACAACGCTTCCTGCGCGACGATCTTCGCGCGGACTACGGGTTCGCGGAAACGCTTCTCGCGCACCCAGGCTCGCGTCTGCTTCTCCGGTTTGTCGGTGTATCGCCACCGAGCCCACGGAGACGACGGACGGGCGAGTCGGATCGCGCCGACGACGAGCAGCGGTACGAAGAACAACCCGACCAGGCCGGTCCAGAGTTTCCCCTTCAGCACCGTGATCGCAGCGAGCACCAGTTGCCCGAAGATCACGACCAGCACGGCGACGAGCGTCAGCAGCGACCTGTTCTGCTGATAGGCCTCGAAGTCGCCGGCGAAACCGATGGGGTGCACGCCGAGCAGGAACAGCGCGGAGATCGCGATCGCGACGAAGACGGCGTCGATCGACGACCGTCCTTCCTCGGCCCAGTAGACGTCGCGCAGATGCAGAATCAGTGCGAACTCGTCGAGCATCAACGCGCTGCCGACGCCGAAGACGCCGGCCAGGATGCAGTTGGCGACCGGGGTCTCGTAACTGGAGAGAGCGACGAGCGCGAACCCCGACACGAGGACCATGACGAGGCCGAACATGACGTGGTGGATGTGCATGCCACCGGGCGTGACGTTGCCCGGCCACCACGAGACTTCGGCGCGGATCATGCGGACGCTGAACCGGATGAACAGAAAGGCGAGCAGAAACGACACGAGCAGGAAGAACAGCGGAAGACGTCCGGTGTCCACGACCGCTTCGGTGAACCATCTCCCCATCACAGGCCTCCTCGCTACGGCGAGCGTGGTCAGCCTATCGCCGGGGCACCGTGACGTGCGTCAGAACACCCAACCGCGTAACGCGAGGAATCGCAGCGCGCCGGTGGCGGCGCTGACCGCGATGACGACGAGAATCTGCGCGACGGCGGATGCGCCGGGAAAGAGAACGTGCACCGCGGCCAGTGCCACGGTTCCGAGAGCGAGACCGACGAGGGCGAGGCCACCCGCTTCCCACTGCGCCTGGAACCACCCGACGCGCTCGGCGGCGTGGAATGTGTGGCGGCGGTGAAGCTCGTTCGCGAGTACCGTGCTGGCCGCGATTCCTGCGATGTTCGCGACGAACGATCCGAGAGCAGCAAGGACGACGAACACGACTGCGTACAGAACGTTGCTCGACGCACCCACGAAGACGAAGCGCGCGAACTGAGCGAGGGCGGTCTCACCTCGCAGCCGCGCCTTCAATCTCGGACCGCATGCATCGATCTGCACGTCTGCGGTATCTGCCACGGAAACATACAACCGCACGGGCGGCCGGATCGGTCCCGGCTATGACCTAAGTCTCCAGAGGAGACTGCTCAGGAGCGGTCCTTCTCGAGCTTCTTGCGCGAGCGGCGCGTCAGGTCGAAGTTCATGATGTCCGGCTTCACCGATGCAATGAACAGCATCGTGCATCCGAAGACGACGAGCACGATCGTGAGTACAACAACGACCATTCCGATGAACGCGCCGATACTTTCCATTACTACTTACCTCCCGGTGTCGCCCCTTACCGTACTGGGCTGCCGAACTTCGATCGAATCCACCCCGAATCGGACATCCGGCGGACACTCGCCGTTGTAGCGTCCGGACATGACTGGTCGAATCGAGACATTCGAGGGCAAGCAGTACGACGGCAAGCGGTTCCAAAGCAAGGTTGCATTCATCACGGGCGCCGCCCGTGGCCAGGGACGCGCCGAAGCCGTGCGACTGGCGTCGGAGGGCGCGGACATCATCGCGGTCGATGCGTGCAGCGAGTTCGCGTCGACGTCGTACGACGGTGCGACATCCGCCGATCTGGCGGAGACGGTCGACGCCGTCGAGAGGCTCGGTCGTCGCATCGTCGCGTCGGAGACCGATGTTCGTGACTTCGACGCCCTGTCCGCAGCACTGGCGGACGGCGTCGATCGACTCGGTCGGCTCGACGTCGTCGTCGCCAACGCAGGTATCTGCTCGGCGGCGATGTCGTGGAAGATCTCGCCCGAGCAGTGGAAGGAAACTCTCGACGTCAATCTGACCGGCACCTTCCACACCGCGAAGGCTGCGATTCCGATCCTGCTCGAACAGGGAACCGGCGGGGCGATCGTGTTGACGAGTTCGGTCGCCGGGCTGCGCGGTCTGCCGTTCCTGGCACACTATGCCGCGTCGAAGCACGGCATCGTCGGGCTGTGCCGGTCCATGGCGAACGAGCTCGGTCAGTACGGCATCCGCGTCAACACGGTCCACCCGCACGGCGTCGAGACCGGGATGCAGCCCGCCGACATGATGGAACTGCTCGGCGAACACGGCGCGGCGCTCGGCCCGATCTTCATGGGCTCCCTCCCCGATCCGATCAGCCAACCCGAGGACATCGCCGCCGCCGTCGCATGGCTGGCCTCCGACGAGGCCCGGCACGTGACGGGCATTCAGCTTCCCGTGGACCTGGGCACCCTGACTCGCTGACCTGGGTGAACCTCGCCGGCGAGTCCGTGCGATCGACCAGTGCGCGTCAGACCATCGCGTCGAGGGAATATCGAGCCGGATAGGCTGTTTCACCGAGCGTAGTTGAAGCGTCAACCAATGGCGCGGTCTACCGACAAGAGGAGTCCACGATGCCTGCCGTGACAGTCGACAACATTCTTGCCCTGCCCCGAATCCCGCTTCCCGACGCCACCGCGACACCGCGGCCGGTCAAGTCCGTCACCACGGCACCGACCGGATACGAGGGCGAGGGATTCCCGGTTCGCCGCGCGTTCGCGGGCATCGACCTTCCCGCACTCGACCCGTTCATCCACATGGACCAGATGGGCGAGGTCAACTATGCACCGGGAGAGCCGAAGGGCACCCCGTGGCACCCGCACCGCGGATTCGAGACCGTCACGTACATGATCGACGGGATCATGGAGCACCAGGACTCGCACGGTGGCGGTGGCCTCATCGGCGGCGGCGACACACAGTGGATGACGGCAGGTGCCGGAATCCTGCACATCGAGGCTCCGCCGGAGCACCTCGTGATGTCCGGCGGGCTGTTCCACGGTGTGCAGCTGTGGGTGAACCTGCCTCGCGACAACAAGCTCGCCGCACCCCGCTACCAGGACATCACCGGCAACAAGGTCGCCCTGCTCTCCAGCGACGACGGCGGCGCTCTGATCCGTGTGATCGCAGGCGAGGTCGCAGGCCACGAGGGACCCGGCTCGACGTACACCCCCATCGCGCTCGCTCACGCCACTGTCGCGCCGGGCGCGAAGGTCTCGCTGCCGTGGAACCGCGACTTCAACGCCCTCGTCTACGTCCTCGCGGGCGACGGCACCGTCGGGTCCGAACGGCGTCCGATTCGCATGGGTCAGACGGCACTGTTCGGCCGCGGAGACTCCATCGAGTTCGCGGCGTCGGACACCCAGGATTCGCGCAGCGAGTCGTTGGAGGTCTTCGTGCTCGGCGGCAAGCCGATCCGCGAGCCCGTCGCCATGGCAGGCCCGTTCGTCATGAACACCAAGGCCGAGGTGATCGAGGCGTTCGAGGACTACCAGTCCGGCCGCTTCGGTGCGCCTACGGCGCCCGTGCGCACATAGTCGGAGCAGATTCCAACTATCCGCGCACGGGTGGCGCCAGCCGCCCGACGGCGCGCATCGGCAGATCCAACCAGGTCGGTCGATTGCGCGCCTCGTACACCGCTTCGTAGACGGCCTTGTCGAGTTCGTAGGCGCCGAGCAGCGCCGCGTGATCACGCGGATCGTAGCCCGCGACCTCGGCATAGCCGTCGCAGAATGCCGACGAATTGCGGGCAGCCCAGGCCGAAGCGCGTGCATACGTCTCGTCGGTCACGTCGGCGTCGCCGAGGAGTAGATGGTGCGCGGCGTAGTCGAACGAGCGGAGCATGCCCGCGACGTCACGCAGCGGACTGTCCATCCGACGTCGTTCCTCGAGGGACTTCGCCGGCTCACCCTCGAAGTCGATCAACAGCCACGTCGACGGCGTCCGCAGCACCTGGCCCAGGTGCAGGTCACCGTGGATGCGTTGCACCGTCGCGGTTCCGCCCGCCTCGGCCCTGGCGACCAGATCGCGTGCCGAGGGGAGGTGCTCGGCGAGTTCGGGAACGACGGCCACAGCACCTTCGACGCGTCCGAGGATTTCGGCGACCGTCGACGACGCGTCGCGCTCGTCGGTTCCGAGTCCGCGGGCCAGATCCGCGTGGACGTGCGCGACCGCCGCACCGAGACCACGCGCTTCGGGCGCGAAGTCCGAATCCATGTCCTCCGGCGACCGATCGGAGGCCAGCAGGTCACGCACGCTGGTGAGCGCCGTCGTCCATCCTTCGGCGGAATCCGAGGCGAAGTCCTGTGCCATGCCGAGCATCGACAGTTCGCCGTCGGATTCGGTTTCGATCCATGCCCGCAGCGGCGCCACGTACGTGCAGTCGGTCTCGGCGAGGACACGATGCAGTTCGATGTCCGGATTGATGCCCGACGCGACCTGCCGAAACAGCTTGAGCAGCAGCACTTCACCGAGAATCACCGACGTGTTCGACTGCTCGGCACCGAGTACGCGACCCGACATCCCGGCGTCGACGGCGGCCCCGGCGACGAGCCGGAAGTCGAGGGGCCCGATCGAATCGGCCGCGGCGATCGCGTCGGAATACAGGGCGATCACCGTGGGATCTCGAAGGCCGTCGTAGACGAACGGACCATCCTGGATCGGCAGCCGCCATGCCGCCAGATCGTCGACCGCGGCGTCGCGAAATCCCAGCGGAACCTGATACCGCTGTACCGTGCCGTCACCCAGTTCGACGTCGACGAGCAGGTGCTCGACCTGCACGTCGGATCGCGAGCCGACGTCGACGCGCGATGCGACACGCAGCGACGCGATGGGCGACCCCTTGGCCGCGAACCATCGTTGCTGCGGAAGCCACGGCAGCAGGGCATCTTCGAGAGAGTCGGTACTGACGTGCGCTCTGTCGGTCATGGGGACGTTTCTACCCGGAACGATCCGGAGACACACCTGTCGCGGGAAAGTTATGCGGACCGCGCTGTGTGTGGATGAGGTGACTCGTACAGTGGTCCCATGCCCCCTCCAATTCCGCACATCGATGTCCATCGGGCGGGCGATCGTCCGAAAACCCGTGTGGCGTGGCTCGACTCGAAGCATTCGTTCTCGTTCGGCCAGCATTACGACCCGGACAACACACATCACGGTCTGCTTCTCGTCAACAACGACGACATCGTCTCTCCCGGGCAGGGTTTCGAGACACACCCGCACCGTGACATGGAAATCGTGACGTGGGTCATGAAGGGCTCGCTGGTACACCAGGATTCGATCGGTCACTCCGGCGTGATCTATCCCGGGCTCGCGCAGCGCATGAGTGCGGGTCGAGGAATCATGCATTCGGAGAAGAACGATTCGTGGCGCATCGGGGGCGAAACACACGACGAGCCCGTCCGTTTCGTCCAGATGTGGGTCGTGCCCGACAGCCCGGGAATCGACCCGGGCTACGAACAACTCGAGATCGACGACGAGCTGCTGCGCGGCGGACTGGTTCCCGTGGCGTCGGGCATGAAGAAACATGCGGGGCAATCGGCGATTTCGATCTCGCAATCGGCTGCAGCGCTGCACGCAGCGCGATTGCAACCGGGTCGACCCGTGACCATTCCCGAGGCGCCGTTCCTGCACGTGTTCGTCGCGTCGGGCACGGTGCAGATGGAAGGCGTGGGCGAACTGCACGAGGGGGACGCCGTTCGACTGAGTTCTTCTGGCGGACAACGCATTCAGTCGTCCGAGCCCGCGGAGGTCCTGGTCTGGGAGATGCATTCGCGTCTCGGAGGGTGAGCGCAGCAGGTGAAAAGATGATCACGGTGTC
Organism: Rhodococcus sp. B10; assembly: GCF_011770055.1. NCBI lineage: Bacteria > Bacillati > Actinomycetota > Actinomycetes > Mycobacteriales > Nocardiaceae > Rhodococcus > Rhodococcus sp. B10. Next base: position 38,288 of record NZ_JAAFYV010000022.1, read on the forward strand.
GTCATAAGCGCAGAACACCGCCGCGTGCAGGCCTACACTTCGCAGGACTGACCCCGCACGCATCGGAGGTAGTCGCCATGTCGGATCAGCCGCCGCCAGGACCCCCGCCGTCAGAACCACCGCCGTCAGAACCACCGCCCGGCGAGTCACCACGTCCGGGCCGATATCAGCAGGGAAACACACCACCCGCCGGATATCCACAGGGCGGTGGCCAGCCACAGGCCGGTTATCCCCAGGGCGGTTACCCGCAGGGTGGTTATCCGCCGCCCGGTGGTTATCCGCCGGCCGGCAACTATCCGCCCGAGCACCGGCCGGGCCCGCAGAACGTCGTCGGGATCGTCGCGATCGTGGTCGCGATTCTCGCGTTCGTGACCAGCTGGACCATCGTCGGCGGCATCATCCTGGGCTTGCTGGCAGTCGTTCTCGGGTTCGTCGGCAGGTCGAGGTACAAGAAGGGCACTGCGACGAACGGCACGATGTCGCTGATCGCGATCGTCCTCGGCATCATCGCGGTCGTTCTGTCGATCGTGCTCGTCGTCGTCGGAATCGGGATCTTCCGCAGTTCCGGAGGTGACGACTTCGCCGACTGCATCAGCAAGGCAGGCAACAATCAGCGTGCACAGGAACAGTGTCGCGATCAGTTCCAGCGCGACCTCGAGAACCGTTTCGACTTCACGATCCCGCCGACCTGACCGGACGCGTCAATCCTGACTCCGTACCGCGGCGACGACCACCTGGTTGCCACCGCGGTGCTTCGCTTCGTACATGGCGACGTCGGCGCGACGGAGCAGCCGGGTCACCGCCGTCACGCTGTCGCCTTCGATGCTGGATGCATGTGCGACGCCGATGCTGACGGTCAGCGGCGACACGTCGTACGGCGAATACAACCGCGATCGAAGCCATTCGGCCACCGAGACGGCCTGATCGGCGCACACCCGTACGACGAGCGCGAACTCTTCACCGCCGGTACGAGCGACGAGAACGTCGTCGACGAGGAGCCGTCGCGCGATCAGCTGGAGTGCCAGATCACCGCCCTCGTGCCCGAACCGATCGTTGATGGATTTGAAGCGGTCGACGTCGATGACCATGACGGCGACCTCCGACTCCTCTCCCAGGAAGTGCGGCAGATCTTCGTCGAGGCCGCGCCTGTTCCGAAGGCCGGTCAGTGGATCGATCAACGCCCCGTTCGCGTCGAGACGCAGACTGAGCAAAATCGACTGCAGGAAGACCGGCGTCGAGAACATGACCGGCAACAACACGACCAGTTGCGAGACGGCCAGTCCGTGATCGAACGTCGGCGTGCGAAGAATCAGCAGGAACATCGTCGTCACCGTGGCGCCCGACCAGGCCAGATGGGCGAGCAGCACCTTCGGGCTGTGGAACACCTGCACGTAGACGCCCGTCGCCGCCAGCAACGAGCACCCGGGGAACGACATCTGGATCGACCCGTAGGACAACAGCGCCAGGGTGGTCCCGACGTCGGCGTACAGAACGAACAGCAGGCTGACGCGCTCGGACGGCCACGGCCCACGCAGCCACAGTGCTCCGACGACGAACGACGACACAGTCCCGGCCAGGATGAACACGTCCGCGATCCACGTCGTCGGCGGCTTCGCGGTCAGGTACGTCGTGATCGCGGCAAGTCCGTAGCAGAAGCAACACACGCCCACCACGACGCGGAACGCACTGAGCGCGCCGTGCGACTCGAAATATCGGCTCATCCAGTCGTAGCTGTACGACTGCCCCCACCACCTGCGCAGAAACGTCACTCGAGCGCCTCCACGCCGTTGTTTCGCCGACCAAACCACCTGGTCGCTTTCGGCACTCTACCGCCCGTCACCCCCGTAGGTCCCGTCTGCGGAACAATGCCGCTCCCGCGGCGACCGCGACCACGGCGAACGACACCATCCACGCCAGAGGAACCGCGGAGAAGTGTCCGCCCGGCAGATGCGGCACATGGGTGAACGGCGAGATGTCGAGGATCACCTGCGGTAACCCGATCACCTCACCCACCTGGCCGAGCAGCACGACCCCGGCCACGACCGCCCAGACGGCCGTCGACCAGGCCGGCAGGGCGCCGAACAACACCACGGCCACGCCGACGAGCACCCACACCGCCGGTAACTGCGACAGCGCGGCACCGAGCACGCCCGGCAGCACCGAACCCACGTCGCCGACGCCTGTCCCGTACGTCAGTCCCGCCGCGAGCCCGACGACGAGCATCGCCAGCGCCGGCCCGGCCATCGCGAACGTCAGGTGGCTTGCCAGCCACCGAACCTTGCCGACGCTCGCCGAGACGACCCACTCGGCGTGCGCATCCTCTTCCTCGGTATGAGCCCGAAGCACCGCCGATACCGCGTACGCGGCCGCAGCGATGCCGATGATGCTGATGATCGCCGCGACATAGGACTGCACGAGAGAGTCGCCGCCGAACGCCGCGAGTGCGTCGGCGACCGCCTCGCTGCCGCCCAACTGGTCGCCGACGCTGTTCGCGGCGCTACCCAGGATCGCCGCGAACACCCCGAGGCCGACGGTCCAGGCCGCGAGCGACCCGCGATGCTGACGCCACGCAAGCGAGTACACCCCGGTCAGGCTCGCCGGTGCCGATGCAGGCCCGAGCCGGTCCGCAACGAGGCCGGAACCGACGTCGCGGGCTCGCGCGAGTGCGACGGCCGTCGCGATCGTCACCGCGGCCGCACCTGCGGACAGCGTCGTCACCCACCAGCGCTCGTCGGCGAACGGCCGCAGCTGAGCGGACCACCCGATCGGCGACAGCCACGACAGCGTGCCGGACCCCGCGTCGCCGACTGCCCGGAGCGCGAACGCGACGGCGAGGACCGTCAACGCGTATCCGCGCGCGAGGCGGGCGCGGGGTCCGATCTGCGCAGCGACTGCACCGACGCCGGCGAACACCGTGCCGACCGAGGCGATCGCTACACCGAACGCGATGCTGCCGACCACAGCGAACCCGGTCGCCAGCAGCGATACCGTCCCGACGAGTCCAGTCGTCACGACCATGCCGATCGTGACGACGAGCGCCGCGGCGAGACCGGCATGATGTCCGACGGCCGTCGCGCCGATCAGTTCGGTGCGTCCAGCATCCTCCTCGGCCCTCGTGTGACGAATCACCGTCAGAATCGCGGCGAGCGGAACGAGCGTCAGCAGCAACCCGGCACGCCACGTCACGAGAGCACCGAGGTCGCTGCCGAAGATCGGCGACACCAGCGCCAACTCCGCCGGAGTGCGCAGCGTCGCCTGATAGAAGGCCTGCCGGTCGGCGGCCGTCGGGTACAGGCCCTCGAAGCTCACCGCGTACAGCAGTGGGACCAGCCCCATCGCGAGGATCCACAGCGGGGCGACCACGCGATCGCGGCGCAGGAAGAGCCGAACGAGCTGTGTCGTGCCCGTCACGACGCGCTCCCGTAGTAGCGCAGGAACAGATCCTCCAGCGTGGGCGGGGCACTGACCAGACTTGTGATGCCCGCGTCGGCCAGCACGTGCATCACCTTCGGCAGATCGGCCGGGTCGACGCGCACGCTCACCCGGCTCCCGTCGACACGGACGCCGTCGACGCCCGGCAACGAATCGAGGCCGTCGGGCACGCGCTGCACCTCGGCCGTGACCGTCGTCCGACTCAGGTGTCGCATCTCGGCGAGCGACCCGGTGTCGACGGTTCGGCCGTCGCGGATGATCGTGACCCTCTCGCAGAGCTTCTCGACCTCGGACAGAATGTGCGACGACAACAGCACCGTCGCACCCCGGGCGGATGCGTCGGCCACGCAGTCGTCGAAGACCTGTTCCATCAGCGGATCGAGACCTGACGTCGGTTCGTCGAGCAGAATCAGTTCCGCGTTCGACGAAAAGGCCGATACCAGAGCAACTTTCTGACGGTTTCCCTTCGAGTAGGTACGTGACTTCTTCCTCGGATCGAGCGCGAACCTGTCGATCAACGCGTCGCGCTTACCCTGGTCGATACCGCCGCGCAGCCGCCCGAGCAGGTCGATCACTTCACCACCGGTGAGTGACGGCCACAGCGTGACGTCTCCCGGGACGTACGCGATTCGCCGGTGCAGTGCGACGGCGTCGGTCCACGGATCGTGGCCGAGCAAGTGCACCTCGCCCGAGGTCGCGCGGATGAGCCCGAGCAGAACCCGCAGCGTCGTCGACTTGCCTGCGCCGTTGGGCCCGAGGAAGCCGTGCACCTCGCCGGCGTCGACGCGCAACTCCAGCCCGTCGAGTGCCGTGACGTGGCCGAACGACTTCTTCAGGTCATGCACTTCGATCGCCGTGTTCATGGCTCCCCTGCCACTTCGGACGGAAACACACTTGCAAAGAGTGTAAAGATGGGGTGCATGACAGCAGTTGATTCTGGACAGGTGAATTCGGGTATCGACCTCAGCTTTCGCGACGACAGCACACGGGTTCAGGACGACCTGTTCGTGCACGTCAACGGCAAGTGGCTCGACGAGTACGCCATTCCGGCGGACCGAGCGGTCGACGGCGCGTTCCGGACTCTGTACGACAGGGCCGAGGAAGACGTCAGGACGATCATCCAGGAAGCTGCCGCGTCGAATCCGCCGGTCGGGACCGACGCACAGAAGATCGGCGACCTGTACTCGAGCTTCCTCGACGCCGACGCGGTCGAAGAATCCGGGCTCGCCCCCATCGCGAGCGAACTGGCCTCCGTCGCGGACGCCGAGGACCTCGTCACGCTCGCCGAGGTTCTCGGATCGCTGCAGCGCACCGGCGTCGGCGGCGCCATCGGCCACTACGTCGACACGGACGCCAAGAACTCGACGCGCTATCTGATGCACTTCACGCAGTCCGGCATCGGCCTTCCCGACGAGTCGTACTACCGCGAGGACAACTACGCGCAGATCCGCGAGGCGTACGTCGCGCACATCGCGACGATGTTCGAGCTCGCCGGTGTCTCGTACGACGCACAGCGCGTCTTCGAGCTCGAGACGAAGCTCGCCGCCGGGCACTGGGACGTCGTTGCGCGTCGTGACGCGGAGAAGAGCTACAACCTGATCGACTTCGACACCCTCGTGCAGAACGAGCCCGGATTCAACTGGACGGCATGGATTTCCGGCCTCGGAAGCAACACCGAGCAGTTCGCCGAGATCGTCGTGCGCCAACCTCCGTTCCTGTCGACGTTCACCGGTCTGTGGGTCTCCGCCGACATCGAGGACTGGAAGGCGTGGCTCACGTGGCGCATCGTGCACTCGCGCGCCCCGTACCTGACCGCAGCACTGGTCGACGAGAACTTCGCGTTCTACGGAAAGACGTTGAGCGGCACCGAGGAAAACCGTGAGCGGTGGAAGCGCGGCGTCTCGCTGGTACAGGATCTGCTGGGCGAGGCCGTCGGCAAGCTCTACGTCGAGCGACACTTCCCCGCCGACGCGAAGGCGCGGATGCAGGTCCTCGTCGCGAATCTGCAAGAGGCATACCGTCGTAACATCACCGACCTCGAGTGGATGAGCCCGGAGACACGGCAGCGTGCGCTCGAGAAGCTCGACAAGTTCACGCCGAAGATCGGTTACCCCGACCGTTGGCGCGACTACGCGGCGGTGGAGATCGACGGGAGCGACCTCGTCGGCAACTACCGTCGCGGTTACGTCGCGGAGTACCAGCGAGACCTGGACAAGTTGGGCGGACCGGTCGATCGCGACGAGTGGTTCATGACGCCGCAGACCGTCAACGCGTACTACAACCCGGGAATGAACGAAATCGTCTTTCCCGCAGCGATTCTGCAGCCACCGTTCTTCGATGCCGACGCGGACGACGCCGCCAATTACGGCGGGATCGGCGCGGTCATCGGACACGAGATCGGCCACGGGTTCGACGATCAGGGCGCCAAGTACGACGGTGACGGAAACCTGATCGACTGGTGGACCGACTCGGACCGCACCGAATTCGGCAAGCGCACAACAGCGTTGATCGAGCAGTACGACCAGTTCGAGCCGAAGGCTCTGCCGGGTCACAAGGTCAACGGTCAGTTCACGATCGGCGAGAACATCGGCGACCTCGGTGGCCTGTCCATCGCCGTCACCGCGTACGAGATCGCATTGGAAGGCAAGGACGCACCGGTGCTCGACGGGCTGACCGGTCTGCAGCGTGTGTTCTTCGGCTGGTCACAGGTATGGCGGACCAAGGCGCGCGACGAGGAGGCGATCCGTCGCCTCGCGGTCGATCCGCACTCGCCGCCGGAGTTCCGCTGCAACGGCGTCGTTCGCAATCTGGACAGTTTTCACGAAGCGTTCGACGTGAAGCCGGGAGATGCGCTGTACTTGGATCCGGACGAGCGCGTCAGGATCTGGTAGGCGGCTGCGCCGCTCGTGAGTGCGAATGTAGTCCCTGCTATACATTCGCACTCACGAGCCCGACGGAGGGGTGGAAAATGAAGGCAAGAATCCGCTGGCTCGCGGCGCATGGGGTGGTGCGCTACGGAGCGAAGAAAGCTGCGGCACACGGGGATCCGCAAGCCATGCTGGTCGCCGATCCGGTGACCCGCGCCGATCCCCGGCCGGTGTTCGAACGGATTCGCGCCACCGGACCTCTGGTGAAGACGCGGATCGGCCACATCAGCGTCGACCACGGTGTCGTCCACGAACTGCTGCGTTCCGACGACTTCCGTGTCACGCAGCTCGGCGCCAACCTTCCCGCTCCCCTGCGCTGGATCGAGAACAGGACCCGGCCGTCGTCGCTACATCCGCTGAAGCCGCCGTCGCTGCTGTCGGTGGAACCGCCCGAGCACACGCGGTACCGCAAGCTCGTCTCGTCGGTCTTCACCCCACGCGCCGTCGCCAGGATGCGTGAGATGGTGCAGGAGAAGGCGGACGAGTTGCTCGACGAGTTGACGCACGGCGCGAGAGAGATCGATATCGTCGCCCAGTACTGCTCGCAGCTGCCGGTGGCCGTGATCAGCAGCATCCTCGGCGTACCCGACGCCGATCGCCAGCGCGTGCTCGAGTTCGGTGAGATGGCAGCGCCGAGTCTCGACATCGGGCTCACCTGGGAACAGTTCGTCCGCGTCGAGGACGGCCTCCGGCAGTTCGACGCGTGGCTCGCCGGTCACCTCGCGGAGCTACGGCAGAACCCGGGCGACGATTTGATGAGTCAACTGATTCGCGCCGAGGACGACGGCGTCGGCCTGAACGACGAAGAACTCCGGGCGACGGCGGGGCTCGTGCTCGCCGCGGGATTCGAGACGACCGTCAATCTGCTCGGCAGCGGGGTTCGGTTGCTGCTGGATCACCCCGATCAGCTCGCGCTGCTGCACCGGGATCCGTCGCTGTGGCCGAGTGCGGTCGAGGAGATGCTCCGGCTCGAATCGCCGGTCCAGTTGACGGCGCGTCTGGCCAAGCGCGACGTCACGATCGAGGGCGTTCCGCTGACGCAGGGCGACCTCGTCGTGCTCGTACTCGCGGGCGCCAACCGGGATCCCGATGTGTTCGACGACCCGTACCGGTTCGACGTCACGCGCGCCAACGCGAACAAGCACCTGTCGTTCTCGGGCGGTCGGCACTACTGTCTGGGCGCCTCGCTCGCGAAGGCCGAGTCGGAGGTCGGTCTGAAGACGTTGTTCGACAGGTTCCCTCACCTGCACGCGGCAGGTGAGGGAATCCGTCGTGACACCCGAGTCCTGCACGGCTGGGCGTCGTTGCCCGTCGACCTCGGGCAACCGGCAGCTACAGGCGCTGCCCGGTAGTCGACGAGAAGAAGAACACCTCGTCGAGCTTGGGGACGAGCCGGACGGTCTGGGCCAGACCGATCGACAGCTTCCGGTCGACCCGCACTGCGACACGGCCGGACTGGGTGTTCCAGTCCGCGCCGAGCGGCGGTGCACCGTAGACGAACGACTCGGCGCCGAGCTCCTCGATGAGCTCGACGGTCGCCGTCACCGCGCCGACGCCTTCGCCGACGAGATTCCAGCTCTCCGGTCGGACTCCGACGGTGACGCGGGCTTCCGCGGTGCGCGGCACCGGGATTCGCACATCGCCGACGACCGCAGCACCGTCGACGACGGGTGCGTCGATCAGATTCATGCCGGGCGAACCGATGAATCCGGCGACGAACGTGTTGACCGGGCTGTCGTACAGGTCGCGCGGCGACGCGATCTGTTGCAGCACCCCAGCTTTCAGTACCGCGACGCGGTCACCCATCGTCATGGCCTCGACCTGATCGTGCGTGACGTAGACCGTCGTCGTACCCAGTCGTTTCTGCAGACCGGCGATCTGTGCCCGCGTCGACACCCGAAGCTTCGCGTCGAGGTTGGACAGCGGCTCGTCCATGCAGAACACCTTGGGCTGCCGCACGATCGCGCGACCCATCGCGACGCGTTGACGCTGCCCGCCGGACAACTTGCCCGGCTTGCGGTTCAGCAGTGGTTCCAACTCCAGCATCTTCGCCGCTTCGAGCACACGAGCTGCCGTGTCGGACTTGCTCATTCCTGCGTTACGCAGCGCGAAGCCCATGTTGTCCGCAACGGTCATGTTCGGGTAGAGCGCGTAGTTCTGGAACACCATCGCGACGTCCCGCTCGCGCGGGGCGAGCGAGGTCACGTCGACGCCGCCGATGTCGATGTGGCCGCTTTCGACCGACTCGAGCCCTGCCAGCATCCGGAGACTGGTGGACTTACCGCAGCCCGACGGACCGACGAGCACGATGAATTCCCCGTCGGCGATGTCGAGTTCGAGGGTGTCGACGGCAAGGGTGTCCGCACCGGGATACCGGTGCGAGACTCCCGCGTAGTGGACGCCTGCCATTACGACGCCGGGAGGTTCGGCGTGATCTGGCGATCGATGATCTGCTGCAGCTGATCCTGGACGCCGGCGAATGTGGTTGCGACGTCGGCATTCTGCAGCGCGATCTGCTCGAGGCCGGTGCCGATGATCTTGTCGCCGCCCGGAACGAACACGCGCGCGTAGTCCTGCGAACGCGTGCGTGCAAGCTGGTCGACGGCCGTCTTCGCGTTCGGGTTCGCGGCGAGGAACTCGATCTCGCTCGGATCCTGCTGCGCCGACTTGCGGACCGGCATGTAGCCCGTGTTCTGCGAGAAGTACGCGGTGCTCGACGCGTTGGTGAAGAACTCGATGAACTTCAGCGCGTTGACCTTGCGCTCCTCCGAGATCTTTGACGGAACGGCGAGGCCGGCTCCACCCGTCGGGCAGCCGGGCTGTCCGTCGGCGGCGGGCAGGAACGCGGTGCCGAACTCGAAGTTCGCATTCGCGGTGACGCCGGACAGGTCGCCGGTGGAGGCGATCGTCGACGCGATGATTCCCGCGGCGAAGTCGTTGGCGATGTCGTTGGACACGTTCGCGTATTTCTTCGTGTGGATCATGTCCTTCAGGAACTGGCCGGCCGCAATGGTATTGGGGTCGTCGAACTTCAGGTCGAAGCCGTCGGAGTACGCGCCACCGAACGTCCAGATCGGGCCTTCGAACGTCCATCCGAGGTAGTCCACCGCGTTACCCCAGCCGTGGGCGAGCTTGCCGTTTCCGACGACGGCCTGGATGCGCGGGCCCCACTCGTCGAACTCCTGCCACGTGGCCGGTCCGCGATCGGGAAGGCCTGCCTGCGCCCAGACCTGCTTGTTGTAATAGAAGAGCGGGGTCGAGCGAGCGTACGGAAGCGCCCAGTGGTTGCCGTTCCAGTCGTAGTCCGCGAGAAGCGAATCGACGTAGTCGCTGGAGTCGACGCCTGCAGCATCGAAGTGCTTGTCGAGCGGCTCGATGGCGCCGGTGAGCGCGAAGTTGAACCACCAGACGTCGGACAGGACGACGACGTCGGGAACGTCGTTACCGGAGAGCGAGGCGTTGAACTTCTGCGCGACCTCTTCGTAGTTCTTGCCGCCGTCGATCAGGTTGACCGTCAAGCCAGGATTCTCGGCCTGGAAGCGCGAGATCAGTTCCTTCTCGAATTCCTGCGACTTACCGGGGTGGCTCGACCAGAAGTTGATGGTGCTCGCGTCGCCACCGGAAGCCTCGGAGCCGGAACTGGTACCGGGGCTGCTGCAGGCTGCGAGTGCAGCAGCCGCTGCCGCTGCGCCGGTGAGCGTGAGGAATCCGCGGCGGTTGATGTTGGCCATAACTGTTCTCTCTCTTGGTGAATGAAGCGGATCAGCCTTTGACCGCACCGGAGGTGAGGCCCTTGATCATGTGGCGTTGCAGGGCGAGGAAGACGACGAGGATGGGAAGGATGGTCAAGACCGTCGCCGCCATGACCGCGCCCCAGTTGGTGTAGCCCTCGCTGTTCTGCAACAGCGTGAGGCCGACCGGAAGCGGTGCGACGGACGAGTCGTCGGACATCAGGAACGGCCAGAGGTATTCGTTCCATTCGTTCACGATGGTGATGATCGCGAAGGCCACCATCGTCGGTCCCGACAGTGGGAGCACGACACGGAACAGCAGACGGAACGAGCCCGCCCCGTCCATGCGGGCAGCCTCGATGATCTCGGCGGGCAGGGACAGGAAGTGATTGCGCATCAGGAACGTACCGAATGCGACGCCTGCCAACGGGATGATGATGCCCTGGAACGTATTTCGCCACCCGAGTTCCGAGATCAACGAATAGTTCGAGATCACGGTGATCTGGTTGGGCACCATCAGCGCTGCGATGATGACGAGGAAGACGATGTTCTTGCCGGGGAACCGCAGGAACACCAGACCGTAGGCGCTGAGCACACCGAGCACGAACTTGATCGACGCGATCGCAGTGGTGATGATCAGCGAGTTGCGCAGGTACGTGAAGAACGGCACCTCCGTCGTCGCCTCGCTGTAGTTCTCGGGGCGGAACGAACTCGGCCACCACGTGACCGGCTGGACGTAGATGTCACCGCGTTCCTTGAACGACGTGATCAGGATCCAGAACAGCGGCAGCCCGATCATGAGCAGCACCAACACCATTGCGATGTATCCGAGCACCGTCGACAGGCTGCGCTGACGCTGCGGATCTCGCGGAGCTCGGCGCGTCGGCTCGGTGACGTCTTTCTTCAGGGTGATGGTCATCGCTGGTCGTCCCGATCCATGATGCGTACCTGCACGAGCGTGATGATCAGCAGGATGACGAACATGATCGTCGCCACCGTCGCGCCGTAGCCGGCTCGGAAGTTACGGAAGGTTTCCTCGTACACCTGAAAGACCATCGTGGTGGTGCCGTTTCCGAGGGGGCCACCGCGGGTCATGACGTTGATGATGTCGAAGACCTGCAACGAGTTGAGCAGCACGGTGATGGACAGGAAGAACGTCGTCGGACGCAGTTGCGGCAGAAGCACTTTGCGGAACGTCGTCCACTTCGACGCCCGATCGATTTCGGCCGCCTCCATCAACTCCTTGCGGGTGCCCTGCAGCGCAGCGAGGTAGATGACGAACGTGTAGCCGAGGTTCTTCCACAGGTAGGTCACCGTCACCATGAACAGCGCCCACGTGGGATCCTGGTAGAAGTCGGGAGACGAGAACCCTATGCGCTGCAACAGGTCCTGCACGAGGCCGAAGTTAGGGTCGAACACGAACTGGAAGGCGATACCGATGGCGGCGCCGGAGATGACGAACGGCGCGAACACGGCGGACCGGACGAAGTTGCGGCCCCGCAACTTTCGGTCCAGCAGCATCGCGAGAACGAGCCCGAGCACGAGACTTCCGACGACGGCCGCGACCGTGAAGACGACGGTGTTGGACACGATGGTCCACGTGTCGTCACGCGAGAACCACTCACGGTAGTTCTCGAAACCGATGAAAGTCGATGTGGGAGAGGACAAGTTCCAGTCGTAGAACGAGAACTGGAAATTCTCGACGAGGGGCCGGTAGGTGAACACGGCCAGCAACACGAGGTTGGGTCCGAGGAGGATCAGGAAGAGTGCGTAATCACTCCACGGCCTGCCGAAAAAGCTCTTTCGGCGTGCTGTGGGCAGCACTCGTTCCGTTGTTGTACTCACTGCGGGGACTGTGCTCACCTACCGCGAACGGTAGGTGAACGAGACCCCAATTCAGTTGAACGTTGAAACCAAAACCTCGGTCGTGCGCGCGAATGTACAGCCAGCGGGAGTGGAGCCTGCGGAATGACCCGTAGGCACTACACATTCGCGCGCACGTACGGCGGAGCCGCTTACCGGTTCCAGTCGCCCAGACCGTCGGCGCCGCTGAGGGTTCCACCCGAAGTGTTCACGACGACGACCGGGTCACCCTTCTGCGAGTTCTCGAAGAACCACTGGCCGTCCTCGGTGCTGACGTTGAGGCATCCGTGGCTGGTGTCCTCGGATCCCTGAGCCCATTCCGACCACGGCGCAGCGTGAACGAAGATGCCGCTGTAGGAGATACGCGTCGCGTACTCGACGTAGGTGCGGTACCCCTCCGGCGAGTCGACGGGGACGCCGTACGTCGACGAATCCATGTACATGTCGCGGAACTTCTCGCCGACGATGTAGGTGCCGTTCGGGGTTTCGTGCCCCGGCTTGCCCATCGACGTCGGCATCGTGCGCACGACCTCACCGTTGCGCGTGACCGTGATGGTCTTGGTGGCGTCGTCCGCGGTGGTGATGACCGAGTCGCCGGTCGAGAAATCGGCGCGAGCGCCACCGGCTTCGACGGTCACCGACGTGTGCGCCGGATAGAACTCGTTCGGGAGCCAGCGAACCTGGGTGTCGTTGATCCAGTAGAAGTGGCCGTCGACCGACGGCGACGTGGTGACGCGGATGGCGCGCTCGGCTGCGGCACGGTCTCCGATGGCCTCGTCGAACCGGATCGCGATCGGCTGCGCGACGCCGACGACCTCACCCGAGTTGGGCGTGATCGACGGGTCCGCGAAGTTCGCGGGTGCGAGCTGTTGCGGCAGGATTTCGGGTGCGGGGAGGGCCGGATCGGACGAGCCGGGGAAGCCGGGTACTTCCGGGCCGCCGGGCCACAGAGGAGCGGCCTGAGCGGGTCCTGCGAGTGCGACGGCAGCGGACGCGGCGACCGCAACCAGTGCGATCCGCGAGACGAAAGACTTCATGATCGGCTGTCAGTTCCATTCTTCTCGTGCATACGGCCCAGTGAGACCACAAGGCATGCGAACCAACTGCCATTAACACACACCAGGCAGTGAATTGCTAATCGGTTCCTCAGGCCGAGGTGAGGCCTGCTTTCTTCGCGGCCGATCGAATCTGGAATGCCGAGACGACGAACAGAAGTCCGAACACGATCGCGAATACACCGACGAGCCACACCACCGTGAGAATGCCGCTGACCGGGAAGAACACCAGAACGAGGCCGAACAGCACCTCGATGACGCCTGCGACGAGGAGCATCATCCAGTGCGTCGCGCCCTCCAGGGAACGAAGCCGGAACGAGCCCGCAATTTCGAGAATTCCGCCCACTATCGCCCAAATTCCGATGACGAATACCGCGGCGAGTGCCGTTATCTCGGGCCAGACGAATGCGACGATTCCGGCACCCAACGACACGATTCCGCCGAGCAACCACCACACCCAGCCGGACTGCACCTTGCGTGCTCGGATCGATCTGACGATGGCGGAGATGCCGTCGACGACGGCGTAGACACCGAAGACGACGACGATCGCCCAGACGGTGACGCCGGGCCACACGAGCGCGACGATGCCGAACGCAATCGCCAGGATGCCGCGGAGCAGGACGGCCCACCACAGATCCTTGGCAATACGTAGCAGAGCGTCCTCGTTGTTCGGCAACTGTGTTGACATCGGTAACACCTACCTCCCACTAGGGCAGAGCGACGACAGAACTCCAGGAACGAACTCCGTCGGACAGGCACACCTGTCCGGTGGTGACGTTGACGGCAAGGCCTGCGCCCGCGTGGCACTGCACCCCTTCGTCTGCGGTCCCGACGAAAGTCTGACCACGGTCGAGCGACACGGCGAGGGCCAGAGCGCCCGTGTCGGGGGAGACGATGGACACCGAATCGGCGCCGGTCGACACCGCGGCGACGGTCCCCGACTTGGTTTCCGCTGCGGCGACGCCACCGCCGCCTGCCAGTCCGAGGGCTGCGCCTCCGAGTTCGGCGCGCGCGAACGCGACGCCGTCGAGTGCGCGGGCGTAGGCGTTCGACGTGCCGTCGGTCTGCACTCCGCACGCCGACTTCCCCTCGAGCGCCGTGCTCTGTGCACCCGGTGTACAGACGAGATCCGTCGCCGACGCGGTACCGGGCGTCAGCAGTGCCGCGGCGATTCCGAGCACCGCAACTGGACCCGCCATCGCGGCCATCCGCTTGAATTCCCCGACGATCCCCACCACGACAAACCTTCCGCTGCTCATCGGTTGTCCCTTGCGTTTGGATTCTGCCACTACTGGGGATGAGATACCGGGTCTACGGACAGAAGAAGTACGAACCGTCGAGCAGCCGGCGGAGCTCCATCGCAGAACAGGGATGGCATTGATCGATTCTTCGACGGATATTCGCCGAGTTGTCGTGGTAGTACCGGTTCACGACGAAGAAGAACTACTGCCGGCGTGTCTGGACGCGCTCGCCGACGGCCGGGCCCAGGTCCCCGACCTCGACGTATTCACGGTCGTCGTGCTGGATTCGTGTTCCGACGGGTCCGAGTCGATCGCGCGTCGCTGGGCGGACGGGTCGGGCGACCGATCGGTGAGGTCCGTCTCGGCATGCAATGTCGGTGTCGCGCGCGCGGCCGGCTTCCACGGTCGAGCTGCGTCGCCGGACACGTGGTTCGCGACGACCGATGCCGACAGCGTGACTCGGCCCGATTGGTTGGCGTCACAAATCGCCCATGCCCGGCGCGGAGCCGGGGCCGTCGCCGGAACGGTCCGCGTCGACCTCGACGGACTGCCTGCCGCGGTGGCCGCTGCCTACCGGTCCGGATACCGCGAGCATGCAGGCCACCGCCACGTGCACGGCGCGAACCTCGGTGTCCGTGCCGATGTGTACCGACGCGTCGGCGGCTTCGGGCCGCTGCGCACCGACGAGGACGTCGACCTGGTTCGACGGCTGGAGCAGGCCGGGATTCCGGTGCTGTACGCGTGCGATTCACCGGTGTCCACGTCGAACCGGCTGTTCGGGCGCGCTCCCGACGGGTTTGCGGCACATCTTCGTTCGCTCGACGCGGCGGTCCCGCGATGATCGACCGCCTTCGAGAATTCTTCGACGCCCCTCTTCCCCTCCCCGGCTCGGGGCGCACCGAAGAGCGGTGGGATCGGCTGGCGGCGCTGAGCCGCGAAGATACCGTGCTCGGACGGTTCGCCGAGGCTCATGCGGACGCGCTCGCGATCCTCGCCGAGCTGGGCGGGCCGCAACCGCGCCGCGAACAGATCTGGGGTGTCTGGGCAGCCGAGCCACCGTCGCCGGTTCTGGGGGCCGACGAGACGTCGGACGGGTGGACACTGACCGGGGTCAAGCCGTGGTGCTCGGGAGCGCACCTGTGCACCGACGCCCTGGTGACGGCGCGCGTCGGCGATCGACGCAGGCTGTTCGCCGTCGATCTCACTCAGCCTGCGTGCTCGCCGATTCCGGATTCGTGGCACGCAGTGGGTATGGCGGACAGCGACTCCGGCCATGTTCGATTCGACGGCGCCCGTGCACACCCCGTGGGTGAACCGGGCGCCTATCTCGAACGGCCCGGGTTCTGGCACGGCGCGATCGGTGTCGCCGCCTGTTGGTTCGGCAGCGCCTGCGGCGTCGCCGACACCCTGCACGCCGCGGTCCGATCAGGTGCCGACGCCCATGCCGCGGCCCATCTGGGTGCCGTCGCCGCGGGACTGAGCGCCGCATCGAGCACGCTGAAAGTTGCTGCAGCCGAGATCGATTCGGACCCGTTCGACTACGACGGCCAAGGCAGGCTACGCGCCAGGACAGTTCGTGCGGTCGTGGAGAACGCCGCCTCCGATTGCATCGATCGGGTCGGCCGCGCGCTCGGCGCAGGACCGTTGTGCATCGACGCCGCGCACGCACGCCGCGTGGCGGATCTGACCGTCTACCTTCGCCAGTCGCACGCGGAGAGAGACCTCGCCGCGTTGGGTGAGGACGTCGCCGAGGAGAAGAGTCCGTGGTAGAGGAGTCGTTCGACGGTTCGGAAGCCGGCACACCCGAATCCGTCTGGCGCGCATGGCAACACACGTACCCGGCTGCGGATCTCGCGGGGTGCCGCGACATGGTCGTCGTCGCACCGCATCCCGACGACGAGATTCTCGGCGTCGGCGGACTCGTGTCCACCGCGTCGGCGGCAGGCATCGACGTACGCATCGTGGCGGTCACCGACGGCGGCGGCTCGCACGAGGGTTCTCCCACCGTGACGAGGGAACACCTGATCGCCGAACGGCCCGAGGAGTCGCGTCGAGCGCTGACGCAGCTGGGTGTCGACGTCGAACCGATCCGCCTCGGTATCCCGGACGGCGACGTCGCCGCGCACGAGAACGACGTCGCAGAGGCAGTGGCCCGCGTCCTCACACCAGAAAGTTGGTGCCTCACGACGTGGCGAGGGGACCGCCATCCCGACCACGAGGCCACCGCCCGAGCCTGCCTGACGGCCGCGTCGCGCACCGGAGTACGCGTCATCGAGTATCCGGTATGGATGTGGCACTGGGCTCGTCCCGACCATCCCGACGTGCCGTGGCATCGAGCGCACGCCGTCGCTCTCGAGCCGCACGTTCTTGCCGCGAAAAAAGCTGCGGTGCAGGAGTTTCGGACGCAGATCGCACCGCTCTCGGAGCACCCCGCCGATCGAGCGGTGCTGCCACCGCACGTACTCGACCGACTTCTGCGACCGTACGAGGTGATCTTCCTGTGAGCGTGCCACCGGCCTACTTCGACGGCGTGTACGCCGAAGGCGAGGACCCGTTCGGTCTCGGCTCGAGCTGGTACGAGGATCGCAAGTACACGATCACGATGGCGTCGTTACCGCGTCAGCGCTATCGCCGCGCCCTCGAACCGGGATGCTCCGTCGGTGTGCTCACCGAACGGTTGGCCGCGAGGTGCGACGTTCTGGTGTCCACCGACGTCGTCGATCCACCGATTCGGACGGCCAGGGCACGCGTCGCGTCACCGCACGTGCAGTTCGTGACATGGTCGCTGGCCGACAGCTGGGAGAGCGTCGGCACGGGGTTCGACCTGATTGTGCTCAGCGAGGTGGGCTACTACCTCGACGAGACCGATCTACGACGCGCACTCGACGAGTGCGTCCGGCACCTCGAACCGGGCGGAACGCTCGTCGCCGTGCATTGGCGTCATCCTGTGGCGGACTACCCGCTCACCGGGGACCAGGTGCACGACGCCGTCGCGGACACCGTCGGACTCTCGCGTCTCGGCGGGTACGTCGACGAGGATTTCGTCCTCGAAGTCTTCACCGCGTGGCAGCCCACGGAGACACAGCCCTCGGAGACGAGGCCCTCGTCGATCGCTCGCGCCGAAGGCCTCGTCTGACGCCGCTACACCACGTTCGGTGCGATCAGCAGGTGCACGAACCGCATCTTCTCCATGACCGCGGGCGGCAGCACGAACGGGTACAGATCCTGGTGGCCCATCGACCGGTTGATCTGGTTGAGCGCCCAGGACAGCGGGAGCCACCACTCGATGATCTGCTCGAACCCGATGTCGCCCGGCAGCGCGCTGTCCAGCGTCGATCCCGCGGGCGCCATCGCGAACGCCGCCGCGGTGTCGAGGGTGTCGCGGATGTGCAGATAGTGCGCGAACGTTTCGGCCCAGTCCTCGGCCGGATGCATCGTCGCGTACGACGAGACGTAGTCGTCTTCCCAGTTCTCGGGCGCGCCCTCGCTGTAATGCCGGTCGAGCGCAGCCTGGTAGTCGGTGTCGGGGTCGCCGAACAGTTCCTCGAACCGTGCACGATGCTCACCCGTCCCGACCAACACCATCTGGTAGAAGTGGCCGATCTCGTGTCGGAAGTGACCGACGAGGGTTCGATACGGTTCCGCCATCGACACCCGAAGCTGCTCGCGGTGGACGTCGTCGCCCTCGGCGAGGTCGAGGGTGATCAGTCCGTTGGCGTGACCCGTCATCACCTGCTGGTCGGCGCTGGACAACAGATCGAAGGCAAGTCCGGTCTCGGGGTCGGCGTCACGGCCGATGATCGGTAGACCGAGCTCGGTCAGTTCGAGAACGACGCGACGCTTGTTCGTCTCGGCGTCGGCGTACGCGACCATTGCGTCGAGGTCGTCGTCGGCAGGCCGTGTCCGCGTGAGCCTGCACGAGACACACAGCTCCTCGCCCTCGGAGGTGTCGACGAGCCAGTTGCACCGAGCGGTGTCGAGGTTGGCGCAGACTCGCCACGTCGTGCCGTCGACGTCGACTTCCGCTGCACCGTCCTCCGACTTGTCCGGCAGCACGAGCATCGCTCTCGACGGCAGGTGGAACCCGAGCGCACTCTGGCAGCTCAGGCACAAGGAGTTCTCGAACGACAGCTTCTGACCACACTTGCGGCAGATCAAATCACGCATGCTTTCCGACTTTCGTTCCGCACAGACTCCCGCGACGGCGCTGCGCCGACGCATGAACAAGACCCTCCGACCGATCTATGCTGTCCTGCGAATACACGAATACTTGCAGGCAGCCCCGCACACGATACCGATGTGGAAGCAATTCGGAGTGGCGGCGGTTGGGTTGTCTGCGCGGGTTTTCCCGGACTGCACGTAACCGAAACCGATCGAGGGGAAACCGTCACCGATGGCAGACATGACACCGACGATGTCCCCGGTTCGCAGGCTCGCTCAGCGGCTCGGCGAATCACGCGGCGCCAGGAACAGCGAAACCTTGGCCGCCGGATTTCTTCTCGCAGCGACACTTCTGGCGTTGCTGTGGGCCAACTCGCCGTTCGGCGACACCTACGACACTTTCTGGCACACCGAGTTGTCGATCTCGATCGGCGGTCACGGAATCTCGCTTGACCTCGCCCACTGGGTCAACGACGGCTTGATGGCCCTGTTCTTCTTCGTGGTCGGCCTCGAGGTCAAACGCGAATTCGCGATGGGCGAGCTGACCGACCGCTCGCGCGCGAGCATCCCGATCGTCGCCGCCCTCGCCGGACTCGCGGTGCCCGCCGTGTTGTTCCTGCTGCTGAACCCGTCCGGCGAAGCGGCAGGCGCGTGGGGCGTCGTCATCTCGACCGACACCGCATTCGTTCTCGGCGCGCTCGCCGTCGTCGGACCCAAGAAGGCGGCGCGCCTGCGCATCTTCCTGCTGACGCTCGCCGTCGCAGACGACGTCGGCGCGCTTGCAATCATCGCGTTCTTCTACACCGACGACCTCGACATCGGTGCGCTTGCACTGGCATTCGTCGGACTCGCAGCGATCGCGCTGCTGCGCAAACTCCAAGTATGGCGCGGCATCAGCTATTTCGTCGTTTCGGTCGCCACCTGGGTCGCGTTCTACGAATCGGGTGTTCACCCGACGCTCGCCGGCGTCATGATCGCATTGATTCTTCCGGTCTACCCGCCGCGTCGACGCGAGGTCGAGCGCGCCGCTGATCTGACCCGCGCGTTCCGTCAGTCACCGAACCCGGAGTACGCGCGGGCCGCGAGACTCGGCCTGGATCAAGCAGTTTCGGTCAACGAACGTCTCATGCGGCTGTACCAGCCGTACACCGCATTCATCATCGTGCCGATCTTCGCGCTGGCCAACGCAGGCGTTCCACTGAGCGGCGAGACGCTCCGAGCTGCCGCCACGTCCCCGTTGACGTGGGGAATCGTCGTGGGTCTGGTCCTCGGAAAGCTCATCGGCATCACCGGTGCCGCAGCGATCTTCTCGAAGATTCGTCCCGACGCCCTCGCACCGGGACTCACGTTGTCGCACATCGCGGGCGGTGCCGCACTGTCCGGAATCGGGTTCACGATTTCGCTGTTCATCGTCGACCTGGCTCTCGACGACGAACTGCTCGCCGACGAGGCCCGCGTGGGCGTCCTGGCCGCGTCGGTCATCGCTGCCGCTCTGGGGTGGTTGTTGTTCCGTATCGACGAACGAGTCCACCCGCCGCGTAAAGAGATGTCGCACAAGATTCTTCGAGGCGTGGACCCGAAACGGGATCATATTCGCGGCCCCGTCGACGCACCGCTGACCATCGTCGAGTACGGCGACTTCGAATGCCCGTTCTGCAGCAAGGCGACCGGCAGCATCAAGGAAGTGCGAGCACACTTCGGTGACGACGTGCGCTACATCTTCCGCCATCTGCCGCTCGACGACTACCACCCGCATGCGCGATACGCCGCTCAGGCGAGCGAAGCGGCTGCGGCACAGGGAAAGTTCTGGGAAATGGCCGACGTGCTGTTCACCAACAGCGACGCACTGTTGCCCGAGGACATCGACCGCTACGCCGAAGAACTCGGGCTCGACATGGAACGGTTCGAGGAAGACCTACGCACCGGCGACTACGTGGTCCGCGTCGAGGACGACGAGCTCGACGCCAAATCCAGTGACATCGAGGGAACTCCCACGTTCTATCTCGGCATCGGCGACAAGGATCTGATTCGGCACACGGGACCGTACGACGCCGCGTCGCTCATCCGGGAGTTGGAGGTGGCGCGGACGGTCTAGCCACTACTCGACGCGATTGCCCTGTTCGTCCCAATGCTCGGCGACTTTCTTCGACGGCTGTACGCGAGGAGGTTCGCCGGGCATCTTGGGGTAGTCCGGCGGAAAGTTGAGCTCTCCGCCGGGCAACGTCTCCCACAGGTGCAGAAGCGGTTCCAGCGAGTAGGACTCGCCGTCCATGTCCTCCCACGGATCCCCGTCGGCCAGGTAGTCGCGCACGGTGACGATGTTGTAGTCGCGAGGATCGGTGACGGACTTCAGGTGCTCCCACGTCATCGGCGTGCTGACGGGCGCCCCCGACTTGGCCCGAAGGCTCCACGCACTCGCGATGGTGCGGTCGCGGTTGTTCTGGTTGAAGTCGAGGAAGATACGTTCTCCGCGTTCCTCTTTCCACCACTTCGTCGTGACGCCGTCGTCGCGGCGTTCGAGTTCGCGTCCGAGTCCGATGGCCGCGTGCCGCACCTGTTCGAACGTGTAGTCCGGCCTGATGCGGACGTAGATGTGAATTCCTCTGTTGCCGCTCGTCTTCGGGTAGCCGCGTAGTCCCAGTTCCTCGAGAAGCTCACGGGTCACCTCGGCCACGCGTTGGGCGTCGGCGAACGTGGTGCCGGGCTGCGGGTCGAGGTCGAGGCGCAGTTCGTCGGGCTTGTCGACCTCCGGGCGTCGAACCGGCCACGGGTGAAACGTCAACGTGCCCATCTGTGCCGCCCACACCAACGCCGCCGATTCGCGCGGGCACAGCTCGTCCGCGGACCGGCCGCTGGGAAACTTGATCCCGACGGTCTCGATCCAGTCGGGAGCGCCTTTCGGCAGTCGCTTCTGATAGAAGCCGTCGCCCTCACGATCCTGCGGTCCGACGGCGAGTCGCATGCCCTCCCGATAGCCGTCGGGCCAGCGTTCCATCGCCGTCGGACGGTCTCCGATGGCACGGATCAGCGGTTCACCGACGGACGCGAAGTACTCGCACACCTGAACTTTCGTGATCTCGGGAGTGCGCTCGGTGGCCTCGTAGATGACGCGGTCCGGACTCGACACTCGGACCTCGCGTCCACCGGCCTCCACGTATGCGGGCGGAGTCTTCGACGGCATCAGTGTCCTCCCGCGATGACGTCCGCGACGTCGTAACTTGCCGGCACTTCCAGTTGGTCGTAGGTGCACGACGTCGGCTCACGGTCCGGACGCCAGCGCAGGAACCGTGCCGCGTGCCGCAGCCGTTCCCCTTCCATCTGGTCGTACGCCACCTCGACGACGCGCTCGATACGCAGCGGCACCCAGCTGCGGTCCTTGTTCGACGTCCACCGGTTGGGTTCGGCGGACTTCGGGTCCTCGCCGGTGCGCAGTGGCTGCAGTTCTTCGAGTAGTTCGACGCGCCGCTTGTCGGTGAACGCCGACGCCCCTCCGATCATGCGAAGTTGGTCGCCGTCGTACAGGCCGAGAAGCAGCGATCCGATTCCGTTGCCGGACTTGTGCACTCGATATCCGATGAGCGCGCAATCGGCCGTCCGCGCATGCTTGACCTTGATCATCTCGCGCTTGTTCGGCAGGTAGACGCCGTCGAGCTTCTTCGCGACGACACCGTCGAGGCCTGCGCCTTCGAACTGTTCCAGCCATCGCTCCCCGGTGGCCGCGTCGTCGGTCGCGCTGGTGACCTGGCATCGGTCGCCGCCGGAGGCCGCGTCGAGCATGCGCCTGCGGCGTTCGTCGAACGGCGTGTTCATCAGGTCGTCGGACCCGAGCGCCAGGAGATCGAACGCGACGAACATCGACGGAGTCTTCTCCGCCAACATGTTCACGCGGCTCTCCGCGGGATGGATCCGCTCGGACAACGCGTCCCAGTCGAGACGCGTGCGGCCGTCGATCTCACGGGGCACGACGATCTCCCCGTCGACCACGATCCGTTCGGGAAGTTCGCGCTTGATGTCGGCCACCAGTTCGGGAAAGTAGCGCGCCAGATCCTTGCCGCCACGCGATCCGAGAATCACCTCGTCCCCGTCGCGGAAGACGATCGCGCGGAAGCCGTCCCACTTCGGCTCGTACGACCACTGGGCCGGGCCGTCCGCGGGCTGCGGAGGCACCGCTTTCGCAGCTTTCGCGAGCATCGGTTGCAGAGGCCATTCCACCGGTAGGTCCACGAACTCAATACTGCCCCATCGCTCCGACACCGTCGCTGCAAACGGAATCGAACCGACGGGTTGGACGTCGGTGATGCTTTCGGGCGGTTGGTCGGATATTTTTGTTGCGCCCGTCAACGAAAGCACTCACAGCTAGGAACGATCGATGACTCACTTCGGCCGAACGCTTCGTGGTGCTGCCCTCGGCGCATCCGCCTGTGCGTTGCTGATTCTCACCGCCTGCGGTTCCGACGTCACTCCCCGTGCCGTTCCGGCCGACGACCTCGGCGCGATCGCCACGTCGACGACGTCCACCACGTCCGAACGCCCGAGCACACCTCCTGGACAGCAGGGTGAGGACATCGGTGGCGACGTCGACATCGACGTCGAGATCGGCGACTGCGTCGAACTCGGGGGAACGATGTCCGACGCGACGATCGACAACGCGACGTGCGGAAGCCAGGAATCCAACTACAAGGTGATCGCCAAGGTGCCGACCGGTGACCAGTGCTCGCCCGACGCGGACCAGTACTACTACGAGACGTACGGGGGCGTCGAGCAGGGCGCGCTGTGCCTGGACGTGGACTGGGTGATCGGCGGTTGCATGGAGCTCTCCGGTGACGATCCGCTGCGCGCCGACTGCACCAGCCCCGGCAGCAACACGGTGCGCGTGGTCGAGATTCTGCCGAACACCACCGATGTCAACCAGTGCTCCGACCCGGCGGACAGTGGTTACGCTTACTCGGATCGCAACTTCATGGTGTGTGTCGAGGAGTTGTAACCAGGTGTGAGCAGCGCAGTGTCGATACCGCTTGCGTCCGCGCGCGGGCGCTGGATCGTCGCTGCCACGGTGCTGGGCTCGTCGCTCGCGATGCTCGACGCCACCGTCGTCAATGTCGCACTGCCCGCGATCGGCCGTGATCTCGGATCCGGAGTGGCCGGATTGCAGTGGACGGTCAGTGGTTACACGTTGTCGCTCGCGTCGCTGATCCTGCTCGGCGGATCGCTCGGTGATCGGCTCGGCCGCCGCAGGGTGTTCGTCTGGGGCACCGTCTGGTTCGCGCTCGCCTCCATCCTGTGTGGGCTCGCACCCAGCATCGAAGTGCTCGTCGCCGCGCGCGTACTGCAGGGTGTCGGTGCGGCGCTGCTGACGCCGGGCAGCCTCGCGTTGATCTCCGCGTCCATCGACTCCGACGATCGCGGCGCTGCCATCGGTGCGTGGTCCGGACTCGGTGGGGTGGCGTCGGCGATCGGGCCGTTGCTGGGCGGCTGGCTCGTCGAGGTCGCGGGATGGCGATCGGTGTTCCTGCTCAACATCCCCCTGGCGATCGCCGTCGTGTGGGTCGCCGTGAAACATGTTCCGGAAAGCCGAGATCGGAACGCCGAGGGCCGTCTCGATCTCCTCGGGGCCGCGGTGGTGGCCGTCGCGCTCGGGCTGCTGACATACGGGTTCATCGCGTCGGAGTGGATCGTCGTCGGGTTCGGTGTCGTGGGGGTCGCCGCGTTCTTCGTCGTCGAGGCCAGATCGCGGAACCCTCTCGTGCCGCCGTCGCTCTTCTCGTCGCGTGTGTTCCTGGCCGCGAATCTCGTGACGCTCGCCGTCTACGCGGCGCTGGGCGGGGTCTTCTTCCTGCTCGTGCTGCAACTCCAGTTGGCACTGGGCTACTCGCCCATCGCGGCAGGCGTCGCGACACTGCCGATCACCGTGCTGATGTTGTTGCTGTCGGCGAGGACCGGACGCATCGCGCAGCGGATCGGCCCGCGCATCCCGATGACGATCGGTCCGCTCGTCGCCGCCGCGGGACTTCTGCTGATGCTGCGAATCTCGCCCGGTGCGTCGTACGTCCTCGACGTCCTTCCTGCCGTCGTCGTGTTCGGTCTCGGCCTGTCCTTGCTCGTCGCGCCGCTGACCGGGGCAGTGTTGGGCGCGGTCTCGACCGACCGTGCCGGTATCGCCTCCGGCGTCAACAACGCCGTCGCCCGGACGAGCCAGCTGCTGGCCGTTGCGGCGCTCCCCGGTCTCGCGGGGATATCGGGTGTCGACGACGACAATCCGGCACTGTTCTCGAACGGATTCCACACCGCGATGGTCATCAGCGCGGTCCTGCTCGTCGTCGGTGCCGCGATTGCAGCCGTCATGATCCGCGGCGAACGCAGGTCGGATCCCGAGTCCATGGAATGCCACGCGCGGTGCGATATGTCGTCACCGGCCGTGAGCCCGTCGGAACACCGTTAGGGTCGCGGGAGTGGAGCCTGCAGGAACGACCCAATGTGACGGGAGTGGAGCCTGCAGGAACGACCCAATAGTGTCAACAGTGGATACAGCCCATCCGCGATAGGTCAGGAGAGTCATGTCGACCGAGAACGAGTCACCGGACGTCAAGCCGCGCAGCCGCGATGTCACCGACGGCCTCGAGAAGACCGCGGCCCGCGGCATGTTGCGTGCCGTCGGAATGGGCGACGACGACTGGACCAAGTCGCAGATCGGCGTCGCCTCGTCGTGGAACGAGATCACCCCGTGCAATCTGTCGCTGGAACGACTCGCGAAAGCAGTCAAGGAGGGCGTGCACGCGGCGGGTGGGTATCCGCTGGAATTCGGCACGATCTCGGTGTCCGACGGCATTTCGATGGGCCACGAGGGCATGCATTTCTCCCTTGTCTCACGTGAGGTGATCGCTGACAGCGTCGAGACCGTCATGAGCGCCGAACGGCTCGACGGTTCGGTTCTACTCGCCGGGTGTGACAAGTCGCTGCCCGGAATGCTGATGGCCGCAGCCCGTTTGGACCTCGCGAGCGTGTTCCTGTACGCGGGATCCACGCTGCCCGGTTTCGCGACCCTGTCCGACGGCAGCGAGCACCAGGTGACGATCATCGACGCCTTCGAAGCCGTCGGTGCTTGCTCGCGCGGCCTGATGTCCCGCGCCGACGTCGACACGATCGAACGCGCCATCTGCCCCGGCGAGGGCGCATGCGGCGGCATGTACACCGCCAACACGATGGCCAGCGCGGCCGAAGCGCTCGGAATGTCGTTGCCCGGCAGTGCATCTCCTCCTGCACCCGATCGTCGACGTGACCAGTTCGCGCACGCGAGCGGCGAGGCCGTCGTCGAACTGCTCCGACGCGGCATCACGGCGCGAGACATTTTGACGAAGGAAGCATTCGAGAACGCCATCGCGGTCGTCATGGCGTTCGGCGGGTCGACCAACGCGGTGCTGCACCTGCTCGCGATCGCTCACGAGGCGGAGGTCGAACTGAGCCTCGACGACTTCACCCGCGTCGGCTCCCGTGTCCCGCACCTCGCGGACGTCAAACCGTTCGGCAAGCACGTCATGACCGACGTCGACGCCATCGGCGGAGTGCCTGTCGTCATGAAGGCGCTGCTCGACGCGGGGCTGATGCACGGTGATTGCCTGACCGTCACCGGAAAGACCGTCGCGGAGAACCTCGCTCACATCGCGCCGCCGGACCCGGACGGAAAGGTGTTGCGCGCCATGAACGAACCTATCCATCCGACCGGCGGCATCACCATCTTGAAGGGTTCGCTCGCCCCCGGCGGAGCCGTCGTCAAGTCGGCCGGATTCGACTCCGACGTGTTCACCGGCACCGCACGGGTTTTCGAGCGCGAACGCGCCGCGATGGACGCGCTCGCCGACGGCACCATCTCCGCGGGCGATGTCGTGGTCATCCGCTACGAAGGCCCCAAGGGCGGCCCCGGTATGCGCGAGATGCTCGCCATCACCGGCGCGATCAAGGGAGCCGGACTGGGCAAGGACGTTCTGCTTCTCACCGACGGCCGATTCTCCGGCGGAACGACGGGACTGTGCGTCGGGCATGTGGCGCCGGAAGCCGTCGACGCCGGGCCTATCGCGTTCGTTCGCGACGGTGACCGCATCCGCCTCGACGTTGCCGAGGGAACCCTCGACGTGCTCGTCGACGACGCGGAACTCGAAGCGCGCAAACAGGGTTGGGCTCCGCTTCCTCCGCGCTACACGCGAGGAGTGTTGGCGAAGTACTCCAAGCTCGTGGGCTCGGCGTCGAACGGGGCTGTGCTGATCTAGCGGGCTCCCGCTCGTCGGCATCGGCTCCCGCTCGTCGGCATCGGCTCCCGCTCGTCGGCATCGATGGACCGCGGCAACTGTCTATCGGCTACCGCGTGCCATCGATGCCGGAAAGGGAACTACAGCGGCATCGCCCACATCGAGCTCGACCGCTCCTGGATCTCGGTGTCGTGACGGTGCCGAGAGTCGGCGTATTGGTAGATGTTCAGCTGCCCGGGCCTGTTGACGGGTCTCGGCGCCCGACGCATGACGGGGAGTTCGGCGAGGTCGAGTGCCGCGTCGAGTTCCTCCTCCGCGAGTTCGCGCCTCCTGCGGGCGATGTCGGCAAGCGCCAGCTGGTGGATGGTGACGCGGTCGCTGTGGTCGGCGAGCCGCGCCTCTGTCTTCTCCGCCGCTTCGCGCTCGAACACCTTCGCCGCGAGCTGGTAGATGCTCGGGCGTGAGAGTTCGTCGTCGACAAGCGATTCCGCCACGGACGGGCTCGGTGCCGACGGTTGCCCCAGCATCTCCTCCAACTCGGCGATCTCGTGAGCGACTCCCTCGTCGACGATCGGCGTCACCGTCACGACCCGACGCTTCCGCGGCGCCGGTAGAAGGATTGCCACCAGCACTGCGCCGACTCCGAACACCACCGTCGCGATCACCGATGTGTGGCTGACGGCGGCAGCATAGGCCTCGACCGCGGTGTCCTCCAGCGAATCTGCGTAACCGGTAAGAAATGGGTTGTCCCGCAACATATCTGCGACGATGACGGCACCGGCCACCGAATCGCTTGACACCTCGACCGCCTGGGCCGCCTGTGCCGTCGGCTCACCGCTCGGCGTGCGGCCAGGAAAGTCCGCGAGGAAATCGACGACGCCATCGCGGTAGGTCGTCGCCAGAACCGAACCGAGGATCGCGATTCCGAGCGAACCCCCGAGTTCCAGTGCCGTGTCGTTGAGTCCGCCCGCAACGCCGAGCTTACCGTCGGGAAACTGCGCCATGATCGCGTCCGTGCACGGGGACACGCTGAGCCCGATCGCGAGGCCGAGAATCGTCAGCGCCGGGAGGAAGTCGACATACGTTGCGTCGGAACGTAGTCCGATCATCGTGCAGACGGCGACAGTGCCGAGCACCATCCCTGCCGTCACGGTGTACTTCATGCCGAGCCGGGGCGTCAGCAACCGGGTGATACCGGATCCCACGAACACCGCGAGGGCAAGCGGGAGCAGGTGAATTCCCGTCGACACGGGCCCGAAGCCGAGTACGAACTGAAGATGTTGTGCGACATAGTAGATCGCGCCGAAGGTGACGAGAAAGAACAGCAGGACCGCGAGGACGGAGCCGGAGAGCACGCGGGAGCGAAACGCGCGGACATCGAGCAGCGGGTTTGGGTGTCGCAGTTCCCACGCGACGAACGCCGCCGCTCCGAGAACGCCGATCACGGCGAAATAGACCGGCCCAACGCTCCATCCGAAGTGCGATCCCTCGATGATCGAGTAGACGGTCGCCGACACGGTGAGCACCGACAGGACACCGCCGAGCCAGTCGATCTGCCCGATGTCCGCGGCACGTGACGGCGGAACGACGAGGACGGCCGCGATGATCGCGAAGACCGTGATCGGCACGTTGAGCAGGAAACTCGAACCCCACCAATAGCTTTCGAGGAGCCAGCCGGCGAGCAGCGGACCCATCGCGATCGCCAATCCCGACGTCGCCGCCCAGATGGTCACGGCCGTCGCCCGCTCGTGCTTCGGGAACGTGGCCACCAGAAGCGACAGCGTGGCAGGCATGACCACGGCGGCAGCGACGCCCATGACGATGCGGGCGAGTACGACGCCTGCCGTCGCCTCCGTCAATGCACCCGCGAGCGATCCGGCGGTGAACATCATCAATCCGATGAGCAGTGCGCCGCGTCGGCTGTACCGATCTCCGATCACACCGAACAGCAGCATCAGTGCCGCGTACGGGACGGTGTATCCGTCGATGACCCACTGGAGGTCCGCGCTGCTGAGGTCGAGATCCACCGTCATCGCCGGAGCCGCGACGAGGAGGGACGTGTTCGCCATGACGACGACCAGCAGGCTCAGGCACAACACGCCCAGCGCTGCCCACCGTCCGGCGTACGGCTTGTCCATCTCGTGGACAGGCGTCATCGCAAGCAAAGTCATGTCTTCCCCCCAGAAGCACCGAAAGCTCAGAGGCACGAAGCCTATGGAGGGCGTGTCGACGCGTGCAAATCGGTGTGGTGGCCGTTACATTGGGCGGTTACATCTCACTGCCGCAGCGGATTTCACGCTTCGTTCTTGTCACCGATCACAAACAACGACATCAACCACCGAGACGACGAAGGGGCCGCCGCGTTGGAGTTCCAACACGACGGCCCCTTCGGCCGAAAACTCGCACTACGGGATCGGGACGAATCCGGCTCCCACCGCGTTGCCTGCGTTGATCTGGCGCAGGATCGCATCGATGTTGGTACCGACCTGCGGGCCGAAGCACGCAACACCCAGGTATGCGTTGACCATTCCGACGAGCGTGGTGCCGACGACGACCGGGCTACCCGAGTCACCTTCGACGACGCACAGCTGCGACCAGGTTTCCTGCGACTGCAGGATGTCGCCGTAGGCGATACCGCACGTGTTACCGGTGGTGCGGCCTTCCTTGCACACGATGTTCGGGAACAGCGCGGGCGGACCGACCTGTGTGATGGTCACGTTGCCGACGTGGTTGGTCGGGATGACCTTCGCACGGTCGAACTCGATGACCGCGAAGTCGTACTCCGGGTTGGAGAAGGCGATGCGTCCGACGACTCCTGCGCTCGGGTCGTACTCGGGGACGATGGTCGCGCCTGCGTTGCCGCAGTGACCTGCCGTGAGGCCGACGAGACGACCCGACGAATCATTGCCGATGGTCGTCAGAGTGCACTCTGCGGCGCTGTCGACGATGATCCCGGATCCACCTCCGAGGACCGCCGGGGCTGCAGCAGATGCGGTCCCGACGCCGACGCTTGCCGCGACGGCTGCGGCGGCCACGGCGACGAGCATGAACTTCTTCAACATGAATTCCCTCTCCAGCGGTGTCCGCAGAACCCTAGCAATAACTGCGACCTCGGGACGACCATGTCGGTCAACGTTCTCGTCACGACTAGGGCATCGGTGTCCGTCTCGTTATCCGGCGCGGAGCAGCGATTCGTCCGGTTCGTTCGGTTCGGCGCCTTCTACTGTGTGCCGCTTTCGAGGGCTGCGAGCATCGACTGCGCTTCCTCCAGCTGACGACTCAGCTCGGCCACTCGCTGCGCAGCTTCCTCCCTGGCATGGGAAATGACGGCCTCGACGGCCTGGACAGCGCTGTCGTCACCCAGCTCCCGAACGGCGCGCGAGACCGACTCGGGCGACACCGGCTGCGCCTTGCCCGGCCTGCGCGCTCCATGCGTGACCGTCACGGACCAGTCGTTGTCGGCGCCTGCATGAATGGTGACGCTGACGCTGTCCGGTCCCTTCTTCCCCTTCCGCGCGGACTGCGCGGCGGGTTTGGGTGACGCGGCGGGCTTGGAGACCTCGGCCGGCTTCGGCGTGGCCGGCTTCGGCGCCGCCGGCTTCGCTGCAGGCTTGGGTTTGGGTTCGGTCGCGGGCTCGATCCATTCGGCGATCTCGGGCTTCGGCGCTGCGGGCGCAGCAGGCTTGGGAGCACCGCCGGGTGGGTTGCGCGTCATGCGGAGTTCGTCGGCCTCGAACGGAAGTTCGTCGTTGACACCCTTGGGACTGATCGTGACGGTGTTGCCCGCGATCGACACCACGCGTGCCGACGTACCTTCCGGCAGCCCGAGACTCGGCGTCGCCTCGATGAGATACACCGTCGCCCGCTTGCCTGCGGCGAGCGCATTCGCCAGCGTTTCGAGGTTCTCGGGCGTCAGGGACTCGTTCGCGGTCGAACGTCTACGCGGTGGCATCGGGCGAACCTCTCTCGAAAGTGTTTGCGAATACTGTCCCATACTCGCCGCACGTCGGCATCAACGACGAACCCCCTTCGTGTGGGCCGCGTCACGCGTAACCTGACGGCGTACCTGTTTACGGGGTGCGGAACGGGAGGGATTTCGATGTATCACGTCGATGCCGGCGCGCAGAGCAAAACGTACGAGGGCCAGCCGGTCTATCTTCTCGACGCGGCATCGACCCTCGAGGTCCAGGCTCTGAATCAGTGGATCGATTCGACCACTCCGGACGGCGAGACGCGGCCGCCGTCGATAGTTCTGTTCGGAGAGAGCGCACATCAGATCGTCGAGACGGTTCGCACCGTCGGCGACGATCCTCTTCTCGTTCCGTTGCGCGTCACGCTCACGGAGAAGAAGCGCAACGGGCTGCTGCGTCGAATGTTCGCGCCGCGCGGCAACTCCAAGCCCACGCGGGTGTGGCAACGCTGGGTGCAGGGCGACGACCCCGACCGTTCCGAGGTGCTGATCGGTGCTCCGGCAACACTCACCGAACTCGAGACTCGCTTCGATCGCACCGGCGGCAAGTCGCTGTCGTCGTTCATCTGCAGGCAGGCCACGCTGGCACTCGACAAGGCCGAACGCGACGTCATCGGCTCCGAGTACAAGATTCCTCGGTTCGTCGTCGAGGACATGACGGAACAGAAGAAGTTTCACGACGGCATCGCGGAACTCGCCGCCGAGGTCGGCGAAAGCGTCGCCGACGTCAACCGTCGAGTGCACGAGATCCTGCACGAGATGGTGGCCACGGAAACCCGTCGAGCCGTCGAGATGTGGGGAACGCTCGGGGCCTACTTCTCCCGCGCGTACCGCGTCGACGTCGACCGCACCGACCTGGCGAAGGTCCGCGAACTCAACAAGAACTATCCGTTGGTGTTTCTGCCGAACCACCGCTCGTACCTCGACCCCCTCGTGTTGCGTCCGGCGTTGCTGACCGAAGGCCTTCCCCTCAACCACGTGATGGGCGGCATCAACGTCGGCTTCTGGCCGCTCGGACCCATCGCCAAACGCAGCGGCGTCGTACTCATCCAGCGCAAGTTCTCCGACGAGATCTACAAGTGGACACTGCGGCAGTACATGAGCTTCCTGCTCGGCAAACGTTTCAACCTCGAGTGGTACATCGAAGGCGGACGCAGCCGCACGGGCAAACTGCGACCACCGCGGTTCGGTCTGCTGACCTATCTGGTCGACGCGCTCGAGAGCAGCGACGCCGAGGACGTCTATCTCGTCCCGACGTCCATCACGTACGACCGCCTGCACGAGGTCGGCGCGATGGCCGCCGAATCGCACGGGGCACAGAAGCAGGCCGAGGGCATCCGCATGTTGATCGGGTACATCCGCGCGCAGGGCAAGCTGCGCGGCAACGTGTATCTGACGTTCGCCGAACCCATCTCGGTGCGATCGATCCTCGCCGAGAACGACGACAAACGCGTCGCGGTCCAGAAGATCGCGCTGACGGTCGCCCACGCCATCAACGACACGACTCCGGTGACGCCCGCTGCGCTCGTCACGATGGCGCTGCTGGGCATCGAGGATCGTGCGCTCAACGTGCACGAGATGTGGGCGATCATCTCGCCGCTCGCACGCTACATGCAGAAACGAGGCCTCCCGACGGCTGGAGGCGTCGACATCAGCGAGGTCGACGTCGTGCGCAGTGCCGTCGTCGCCCAGGTCAATGCGGGCGTCGTCAAGCGTTTCGACGACGGACCCGAACCGGTCTTCTACCTGGCACAGGACAAGCATCTCGTCGCCGCGTTCTTCCGCAACAACGCGATTCACTACTTCGTCATGCGTGCCATCGGCGAACTCGTCGTGCTTCCCGACCGAGATCAGACCGAGGCGTCGACGCCGGAATCGATGTGGAAGGCTGCGCTCGAACTGCGGGATCTGCTGAAGTTCGAGTTCTTCTTCGGCGACAAGAAGGACTTCGGGCAGCGACTGGAGGCGGAGGTCGCGCTGATCGATCCCGACTGGCGAGACAATCTCGCCGATCCGGAGTATGCGGCGCGTCAGATCGAGATGCAGGATCTACACCTCGCGCACCGCGTGCTGCAGCCCATTCTCGAGGCGTACCAGGTCGTCGCCGACCAACTCCTGCTCCTCCCGGTGGACGCCGAACTCGACAAGCCGTCGTTCATTGCGCAATGCCTCGGTGCCGCTCAGGCCAGGCGACTGCGACAGCAACTCGATCACAGCGAGGCCATCTCGGGCGAATTGTTCGACACCGCACTGCAATTGGCCGACAACCGTAAGCTCGTCGACCCCGGAGGGGAGAACCTCGCGCAGCGTCGACGAGATTTCGCACGCGAGATCAACGAGTGGGCACGCAAGGCACGCGTCATCCGCGACATGGCGCACCGCATGCTCGACGACGTCGACCCGCTGAACGTTCCGGGCCCGATCGCCGACGACACGGTGGCCGACGAGAGTGGGGACGAGGTTCGATGATCGATCTGGCCGAGCAACTACGCGCCATCGCCGACGCACCTACCGGGCCCGACACCGCTGCGTTCTTCGATCTCGACGGCACCTTGATCAACGGGTTCTCCGCGAAAGCGGTGTTTCTCGAACGACTCAAGACGCTGGACGTCACGGTGCACGAACTGTGGGAGATCTCGAGTGCCGTCGTCGAGATGCGGATGAAGAGCTCACCGGTCGACAATCTGATGGGCAAGGCCGTCAGGGGGCTGGAAGGGCGTCGCGAAGCAGACCTGATGGAACAGGCATACGCGTTGTTCCGCAACGACATCGCGCCGATGATCTACCCCGAAGCACGCATTCTCGTCGAGGCTCATCGGCGTGCAGGCCATCGCGTGGTGATGGCGACGTCGGCGACGCCGTACCAGGCGATTCCGGTCCAGGAAGACCTCATGGTCGACGAACTCCTCTGCACCACACCGGTCGTCGTCGACGGCGTTCTGACGGGCGAGCTCGTCGGCAGTTCGCTGTGGGGTCCGCGCAAGGCACAGGCGGTGGCCGACTACGCCGCGGGGGAGGGCCTCGACCTCGCCGGATGCTTCGGCTATTCCAACGGTGGCGAGGACATTCCGTTCCTGTCCGAGGTCGGCCTGCCCGTCGCGCTCAATCCCGACGACGAGATGACGCGGCACGCCACGCGGGTCGATTGGCCGATCCTCCGGCTCCAGAACCCGAAGCGGGGAACCGACCTCGTGTCGGCGGTGCGCAGCACGGCCGCGCTCGGATCGGTGCTCGCGAGCGCAGGTCTCGGCCTCGGACTTGGCCTGCTGACGCGCAGCAGACGCACCGGCGCCAACATCACCTCCACGATCGCCCCGGACATAGCCCTGACGATCGCGGGCATCAAGCTCGACGTCACCGGCACCGAGAACGCGTGGTCGGCCCGACCGGCGGTGTTCATGTTCAACCACCAGAGCACCGCGGACTCCGTCATCGTGGCGTCGATCCTTCGCAAGGACATCACCGCCGTCGCCAAACGCGAACTGGGGCACGACATCCGGTTCGCGTTGCTGGGCGCGATGTTCGACGTCGCCTACATCGATCGCGGC
The DNA here is from genome assembly GCF_011770055.1 of Rhodococcus sp. B10. Taxonomy (NCBI): domain Bacteria; kingdom Bacillati; phylum Actinomycetota; class Actinomycetes; order Mycobacteriales; family Nocardiaceae; genus Rhodococcus; species Rhodococcus sp. B10. Next base: position 72,456 of record NZ_JAAFYV010000022.1, read on the forward strand.
GATCCCGCGCAGGCACGGGAAGCGATGAAGCCCGCCATAGAGAAACTGCACTCCGGTATCTCCGTCGCCATCGCTCCCGAGGGAACACGGATGCCGACGTCTCGTCTCGGCCGCTTCAAGAAGGGCGGATTTCACCTCGCGATGCAGGCGCGCGTTCCCATCGTCCCGATCGTCATCCACAACGCAGGTGACGTCATGTGGAAGAAGGACTTCACCGCCCATTCGGGTACGGTCAGAGTAACCGTCGGGGAACCCATCTCCACCGAGGACTGGGTCCCCGAGAAGATCGACAGCTACATCGACGACGTCCGATCCTTCTTCGACAGAACGTTGGGACATGCCTGACAGTGACATCAGTTTCGTAGTACAGCGGGAGATCGAGAAGACTCTCCTCGGGGGAACACCGAAATACACTCGAATGGACATCGTCGAGAAATCGGGAATTCCCCTCGAGCGCGTCGTCCAATTGTGGACGGCCATGGGATTTCCCTTGCACACCGATCCCGAGGCAGTGGTCTACACCGACGCCGATCTCGACGCCCTGCGCCTGCTGACCGGGTTGACCGAGCAGAACGTAATCGAACCCGACATGGAAGTCGCCATTGCGCGCACGCTCGGGCAGGCCATGTCGCGCTTGACGGAGTGGCAGGTCGGCGTCGTCAACAGCCATATCCACGACCGGTCGACCGAAGGCGCCGACGTCGACGCAGTGCGCAAGAACGCCAGAGAGGTTGCCGCACAAACCGTCCCGACGCTGGAAGCGTTGCAGTCCTACACGTGGCGACGCCACCTCGCGGCGACGGCGGGCCGGTCCATCGCGGATCCGGGCGAGGAAACGACCAGTCGCACCGTGGCCGTCGGGTTCGCGGACATGGTCGGGTACACGAGCTTGACGCGCCGCATCGGGGTCGACGAACTGACCGAGCTGCTCGAGGAATTCGAGTCGATCGCCTCCAACATCATTGCGCGCGGACGTGGTTCGATCATCAAGAACGTCGGCGACGAGGTGATGTTCAGCGCGCAGACCGCCGAGGACGCCGCGCACATCGCGCTCGACCTGCAGGACGCCTACGAGGCGAAAGAGGACATGCCGGAGTTGCGCGTCGGGCTCGCCTGGGGGCCCGTCCTCGCCCGCTACGGCGACCTGTACGGCTCCACGGTCAACATCGCTGCGCGACTGACCAGTTCGGCACACCCCGGCACCGTCCTCGTGGACACGACGATGGCCGAGATTCTTCAGGAAGACGCCGAATTCTACGTCAAGTCGCTTCGATCGCTACGTGTGCGCGGATTCCACAAGCTCAAGCCTCATGCGTTGCGCCGCAACAAGAAGGACCGGTAGAAGTCGAGGTGCTTCTGCGCCGCAGCGTCCCAAGTGAGACTCCGGGCGAGTAACCGCCCAGCCTGCGAGTCACGCGGCCCATCCAGTACTGCTGCGAGCTGATCGGCCATCGACTTCGGTTCCGACGCATACGTGACCGCGTCGCCGAACACCTCGCGCAACACCGGCAGATCCCGTGCGACGACGGGAATCCCGGCTGCGAGCGCTTCCATCGCGGCGAGTCCGAACCCCTCCTTCGTCGAGAAGAACGGCAGCACCGACGCCTGTGCGACGAGGTGCGGTAGTTCGTCGTCGTCGACGGTTCCGAGGATGATGGGCTCGATGCCTAACTGCGCTGCGTACGAGTCGAATCGACGACGGTAGTCGCGGTAGTCGAACAGCGTCTCCCCGCCGGCGAAGACGAGAGACAGGTCGGGACGATTCAGGCGGGCGAACGCGTCGAGCAGGTCGATCGATCCCTTGCGCGGCTCGATACCGCCGACCGCGAGCACGTAACGGCCGAGCTTCTGCTGCCACTCGGTGCCGCCCGACGCCGCCGCTGCTTCGAACCGCCCCGCGTCGACACCGTTCGGGATGACCGTCGGCTCGACGCCCCACCCCCGGTGGACCTCCTCGGCCACCGCTGCCGAGACACAGATGCGGGCGTACGGTTCGACGACGGCACGTTCGTGGCATGCCGCCAGCGCGGGCGTCGTGAACGTGTCGAGGTGGTGAATGGTCCGGATGCACGGCCCGACGGCGTTGGCAGAGATACAGTCCTGCGCGTGCACGATGTCGTAATCGGAGTTCGAGAACGCTTGTCCCAGAACATCGATCGACCGCAGAATACGGTCACCGACGGACTCGTCGTCTCGCGCCTCGAACGGAACCATCCTGATCGAGACCGACGGGTCGACCCGCCGGAAGAACGCGTTGTCGCCGCCGCGTCCGAGGGACCAGACCGTCACGTCGACACCGGTGCGCGCCAACGCTTCCGCAAGGTGCAACGTGTGCACCACGCCTCCGCGGGGTTTCGACGAGTACGTGAGCAGTGCTATTCGCATGTCGACGCGCCCCCGTACGCATCCACCCGGCGCTCCTTCAGGTGATGCAACACCCGCCGGGCACGATCTACTTCGGCGTCGACGTCGATGTCGCACACCGCAAGTCCGCCTTTGGACCATGTCTTCGCGAGGACGTCACCGCCCGGGCCGACGATTTTCGCCTGCCCCAGGAACCGCAACGACCCCATCACGCCCGTCTGGTTCGACGACACCAGCACGACCTGGTTCTCGGCCGCGCGGGCCGCGTCGTACAGGTCGAAGAGGCGGGACTGGCGGTCGTTCGGCAGACTCGACGCCCGGTCGGTGACGCTCGCCGGCCACGCGGACAACGCTGCGATGATGCGAGCACCGTCCAATGCAAGTGCCCGAGCGGATTCCGGAAACGTCTTGTCGTAGTCGATGAGCATGCCCATGCGACCGACAGGGGTGTCGAAGGCCTCGAAGCGATCGCCCGCCGCGTACGCCAGCGACTCACCCACGGGCTGATGGACCTTGCGGTGACTGCCGAGTACACCGTCACCCGTCAGACACGCAGCAGCGTTGTAGCGCAACCCGTTCGACAGTTCGGTGTATCCGATGCATACCGTGAGGTCACCGGCCGCTGCCATGATCGCGCCGATCTCCGGGCCGTCGATGTCGAGCGTCGGCGGAAGCTCGGACACGTCCGGGTTGCGCAGGCTGTCGATGTATCCACCGAGGGAGGCGTCGGGCAGCACGAGCAGGTCGATTCCGTCGCGCTTCGCGCTTTCGACGATCGTCGTGATCTTCGAGACCGCGCGAGGCACATCGCGACCGAAATGTGCTGCCAGAGCGCCTATCCTGATGGACGTCACCGAGCTACACCATCGACTTGTCCGGTTGTGCCGCACTGATTTCCAGACCGATCTGATCGGCCAGGAACTCGGCATCACGCGCGACGGCCGCGAACCGACCCGATCCCCACGTGTGCTGCCACGGGAGCCCGAGGAAGTAGAGGCCACGCACCGCGCTGACGCCACGATTGTGCGTGGGATGTCCCTTGCCGTCGAACGCACCGACCTCGAGCCAGCGGTAGTCGGTACGGAAGCCGACGGACCAGACGACGGCAGTGATACCCGCGTCGGCCAGATCAAGTTCGGTGGTCTCGACCTCCGGACGCCATACCGGCGTGTATCGCTCTTCGGTGGGCGCGGAGATGCCCTCACGCGCGATGTACGCGTCGATGTTGTCCTTGATGCTCTCGGCCACGGCGTCGGCCGCATCGAGCGACGCCTCCAGCGTCGGCGCGAACTGCAGGACACCGTCGTCGACGCCGAGAAGCCTGCCGTACAGCTGCATGCCCTCGGTCGCGAACGCACGCAGGTCGATGTCGCGACCACCGTCGCGACCCGTCACGTAGTGGTTCGTGTTCTCGCGTTTGCCGACGCCACCGGGCTGATCCTCGATGGAGACATCATAGATGCCCATGTCGTGCAGCCACGCGACACAATCACGGCCACGATAGAAGCGTGCGACGCGTGGCGCGGTACCGGCAACGAGGTGCACGCGGCGACCGTCGAGATGCAGGTCCTCGGCGATCTGGGCGCCGGACTGTCCGGTGCCGACGACGAGTACGTCGCCGTCGGGGAACTGGTGCGAACCCCGATACTGCGACGAGTGGATCTGAAGGACGTCCTTCGGGAGCTTTTCGGCGAACCGCGGAATGGTCGGGACGTGGTATCCGCCGATGGCGACGACGATCTGGTCCGCGTGCATCGGCCCCGCGGTGGTCTCGATGTCGAAGCCACCCCCGATTCCCTGCCGCGTCGACGTGACGGTGACGTGCTCACGGACGGGGGCGTCGAAACTTCGTGCATACCGCCGGACGAAGTCGTACACCTCGTCACGCTTCATGAAACCGTCGGGATCGTCACCGTCGTACGAGAACCCGGGGAGCACGCACTGCCAGTTGGGTGTCACGAGCGTGAAGTTGTCCCAGCGGGAATCCTTCCACTCGTGTGCGATCGTATTCGCCTCCAGCACAACGTGTTCGATTCCGCGCTGTGTCAGGTGCCAGCTGATGGACAGACCGGCCTGCCCACCGCCGACGACGACCACCTCATGTGTCTCTCTCACAGCAACTCAGCTCCCGTCATACTCAGGATTTTCACGGCGCCGCCGTCCGTATATGCGGCACCGACGTCGCGAATTTCCTCCATCTGCTGCGCGGCGGACGTACAGCGCATCCCGAACTTCGCCAGCACGCGATCACCGGCCACCGTGAGCGCTTCCGACGTCCGCTCGACGAACTCGTCGACCCGGTACTCCGCGCCTGGTTCGAGGTAGTCGTGCATCACCAACGACGGTGAGTAGCAGGACTGTTCACGTCCATCCGGCCATCGGACCTGGAATCTCATCTCAGGCATGGACCGGCTCTTTCGTTATCGTCTTGTACACCGACGGACGGCGATCGCGGAGGTTGTACATACCGCCTCCGCGCGCCGCACCGAGAAGGCCCTCCACGTCGACAGTTGCCGTTGCCAATCCCGGCTCGACGCCTGTGCCCGCGAGGATTTCACCGCCCGGCCCGACGATCTTCGCGCTGCACACGAAACGAAGCGAACCGAACGTGCCTGCCTGGTTCGCGGCCACCCAGATCACCTGGTTCTCCAATGCCCGGGCGCGGTCGTAGATGTCGAAGCGCTGCTTCCAGCGATCGTCCTCCATGTTCGACGTCGTCGCAGTCCGTGCGGTCGGCCAAGCCGAGATGGAGGTGATGATCTCGGCGCCGTCGAGTGCGAGTTCCCGTGCTGCTTCGGGAAATCCCTTGTCGTAACAGATCTGCATGCCCATGCGTCCGACCGGAGTGTCGAACGCCTCGTAGGCGTCGCCCGCGTCGTAGCAGAGGTTTTCACCGAGCGGCTGGTGCACCTTGCGGTACGAACCGAGGATGCCGTCGCCGTTCAGTGTCACGGCCGCGTTGTAGCGAGTATCGCCGTCCTTCTCGCAGAACCCGAGGGTGACCACCATGTCACCGGCCATGTCGATGACGCGTTTCAACTCGGGACCGTCGAGTTCCAGTGCGGGCGGCAAGCTTCGGAGCCGACGCTGCCGCGATTCCTCCGACTCGTCCCCGCCCCCGAGACTCGGCAGATACCCACCGAGGCAGGCCTCGGGAAGTACCAGGAGTTGGCTTCCGCGGTGACGCGCTTCCTCGAGTAGCGCCGCGATGGTGCTGTAGCCCTGTTCCATGTCGCGGCCGAACTCGGCGGCGGCCACGGAAATCGTGACGGTGTTCGTGTGGATGTTCATGCTTCTCCCAATCCGGTCACAGTCGATGCGACTGCGCGAGTGGTGATTCCGTCGGGCCATCGCAGCGCGACGCCCGGAATGTCGGTGAGCTCTCCGCAGCGAGCGGAGACTGCAGGTCCCGACGACGCGAGCGACGCGTCGGGACGGTCCGCGGTGATCATCGCGAACCCTGGAAAGCACGTGATCCATTCGCCCATCGAGGCAGTGGTCGGCGTGGGGATGGAGGCGACATCCAGTACGGCTCCGGTACCGCACGCTTCGGCGAGCATGCCCGTCGTACCGGCGAGACCGGCCATCGACACGTCCTTGGCCGCCTTGGGTGCGGTGCGGGCGACGAAGGACGCCATCTCGTCGAGCTCTCCGAACGTGCGTCGCGACGTCGAATCCCATTGCTGTCCCTGATATCCGCGACGCCATCCGCCCTCGATGTCCGCGGTCAGGGTGAGGACGTCGCCGGCAGCAGCACCGCCGGCGCGGACCGGCGACGGCGTGCTGCCGAGCGCCGTGACCGACAGGGACGACGGAACCCCGACCTGGGTGTGGCCACCGAGCACCGGAACCCGCCACGCCTGCGACGCATCGGCAAGACCCCGGATGATGCGCGTGAGCCTGGACTGTGTGGGCGCTCCGACCGAGTCGAGCATGCCGACGGCTCGGGCACCCATGGCCGACAGATCGTTCAAGTTGACGAGCGCCGCACACCATCCGGCCCACTCGGGATCCCGATCGACCATCGACGGGATGATCGCGTCACATGCGGCGATGACGTCGCTTCCGGGCACCGGGACCCCGTCGTCTCCGCGAAAGCCTCTGGCGCCCAGCCCCAGTGGCTGCGCCTTCAGGGGCGCAAGTACCCCCGCGAGCATGGCCTTGGTCGCCGACACCAGTCGTTCGATCCGGTCGATCGGCCAGTTCATCGAGACGTGCGGTGCACCGTGGATGTCGAGGTCGCCGCGCCGGACCCAGCCGAGCCTGGTGAACAGCTTCTCGTGCTGTCTCTGGACCGTCGCGTCGAATCTCAGGACGCCGTGGCTCTCGGCGTGCGCACACGCCGCTCGGACCAATGCAGGTCCGACGCCGGATGCGCGGGCGTCGGACGAGACGACGAGACGACTGCCTGCCCACCATCCCAGATCCCGTGCCGTGCAGGGCGCAAGGCGGACACCACCCAGGACGATGCCGTCGGCGCTGCGGGCGATCAGGACGACGGTACGCGGGTCGTCGTCGACGTCGTCGTGATCCGAACCCGTGAACAGACCCTGCTCGGTGACGAAGATGTCGCGTCTGAGGCGTCGATACGCGTCGAGTTCGGTTGCGCCACCGCATTCGTGGATCAGGAACGGGGCCTGCGACGTCGCGACCGCGGTCCCGGCCAAGTCGGTGTACATCAGCCACCCGCATTCTGGAGAACACTGCAGGCACCGCACGCAGCACAGCCTGCCTTCTGGTCCGTACCGAGCATCGACGCGGCCTGAAGTTCCTTGGCGACGCGGCGCGTCACGTCTTCCAACACGTCACGGTTCGGTGCGACCGCACGGTCGACGTCGACGGCCAACGTTCCTGCGAGCGGCCGGAACGGAACGACGAACGGGTAGACACCCATCTCGATGAGTTCGGCTGCACCCGAAACCAATTCGTCCGGGTCCTCGCCGAGGCCCACGAGAAGGTAGGTCGACACCTGGTTTCGTCCGAACACGCGGACGGCTTCGGCCCATGCCGCCCGGTAGTCGTCCATCGGGACTGTTGCTTTGCCCGGCATCCACTTTCGGCGAACGTCGTCGTCCAGCGATTCGACGTGGATCCCGATGGATTCGGCACCCGCGTCGTGCAGATCGGTGATGGTTTGCAGATCGCCGGGTGGCTCGCACTGCACCTGGATGGGCAGATCGGGAACAGCTGCCTTGATCGCTGCGACACAACGCGCAATGTGCCGCGCACCACGGTCTTTCGCCGCCGACGTGCCGGTCGTGATGACCATCTGGGTGACGCCGTCGAGTCGGACGGCGGCTTCGGCGACCTCGGCCAGCTGCGCCGGCGTCTTGACGGCAATGGTGTCCCCCGCGTCGAGTGACGCCTCGATGGAGCAGAAGCGGCACCGTTGTTCGGGGTCGTACCGGATGCAGGTCTGCATGACCGTCGTCGCGAGGACGCTGGAGCCGTGCAGTTTGGCGATCTTCTCGTAGGAAATCCCGTCGGCGGTCTCGAGATCGTAGAATTTCGGCCGGGAGACGGCCTCTATGTCCACTCCGATGTCGTTGCCGTCGAACAATATTCGGTCTCCGTCGAGAACGTACGGGCTCGACAGGTTTCGAGGGATGGCCGCGCCGAGGCCATCGATTCGGACATGCCCGTCGTCGCTGGGCCCGGCGCCGGCCGTTCTGTTGACCGGTGGCGTACCTCGAATCCCGAGGAGCGCCAGATCTACTCGCACACCGACAGACATAACAAGCTCCTAGACCATGTACGTCGAGTTGATGATTGCGCCCTTGCGTGCGTAGTGGATGAGCGCGTCCTGAACGTCGAGCGGATGCGCCGGGATGACGCCCTCGATCAGGTCTTCTTCGCGGCCACCGTGCAGTGCGAGACCGAAGCGGCAGCAGAACACCGTTCCGCCCTCGGCGATGAACGTCGCGAGCGAGTCGTTGATGTTCTGCTCACCCGGGAAGCCGGAATCGCCCGTCGTCGGGAATCCCCGTGTCGCAAGGCAATTGATCGCGCCGGGGCCGTAGAAGTACATGGCCGACTCGAAACCCTTGCGCAGAGCGCGCGTTGCCTGCAGCACGGCGACGAAGCTGACCGACGACTCGTGCGCGATGCCGTGCACCAACGTGAAGTAGCTTTCGCCGTTCTCTGCCTTGTAGTCCGGGAAGATCTTGGTGGAACCGTAGATGTTGCTGCCCTTGGGCAACGAGGGGTGCGGAATCTCTCCGAGCGACTTCTGGATGTTCTCGGCGATTGTCTTGTCGATGTCGGACACTGCGTCGGCTCCTGAGGGTCGTGTGCGTGAGGAGAAGAGGATGGCGTCGGAGGTGCTCCTCGGCCATGTGACCAGTACAGGCGACATCCATTTCCGAGTGGTCACGCCCGGAATAACGCACTGTTTCGAAGGCCTCACCGCTGGGGCGACGCGCACCCCGATACCCTGGGATGCGTCCACACCACCCGAGGCCACCGAGAGGTAACGATGATCGGCGCCGTCACCGGCTTGCTGTACGTGATGTCACTGGCCGTCGGCCTCTGGGTTCTCGTCAAGCTCGTGCTGGGCAAGCCGGTGCTCCTGAAGAACGCATCGGACCGCGCGTTGTTCTGGGCGATCTCCGCAACCGAGGCCGTCGTCCTGCTCCAGGCGATCATCGGATTCGTCATGATGTTCACCTCGGACCGCGACATTCACCGGTTGACGTTCGGCGCGTACCTGATCGGATTGCTCCTGCTGCTGCCGATCGGTACGTGGTGGTCACTGGGTGATCGTTCACGCGGCGGCACCGCAGTGCTGCTCGTCGCCGTCACCACCCTCGCAGCGATGGTGCTGCGTCTCAGCCAGATATGGGCCGGATATGCCTGATACTCCCGACCGCCTTCAGGAGGCGACCCGCACCGGCTTCGGTCGCTTCCTCATCGCCGTCTATGCGGTGTTCGCCGTCGCCGCCACCTCACGGTCGATCGTGCAGTTGACGACACGCTTCGACGTCGCCCCGCTCGCGTACATCCTGTCGGCGCTCGCGGCGGTCATCTACATCGTGGCGACGGTCGGGCTGGCACGCGCGACCGAGGCGTCGCGCCGAGTCGTGACGGTGTCCTGCATCATCGAGCTCGTCGGCGTCCTCGCCATCGGTGCGCTCAGCTACATCCAGCCTCAGGATTTCCCCGACGCGACCGTGTGGTCGCACTTCGGTCAGGGATACGTCTTCATTCCCGTGGTGCTCCCGGTCGCCGGGCTCTGGTGGATACGGCGGACCCGCCGCCTGTGAGCGCGAACGTATAGCGGGCAGGAGCGGAGCCTGCGAAGCGACCCGAGGACGCTATGTATTCGCACTCACGTGTCGAGTGCAGCGAGATTGTCCACCGACTGCTTGACATCGGTGTCGAGGGCCTTGGCGACGACCTTGCCGACGGGCCCGAACAGGACCCCGCCGCCGAAGTAGGCGTCGAGCGTCAGAATGGAGCCGCCCTCGTGGTTCTCGCGCACGTGGATGGTCATCGCGATCTTGATGCCACCCTTTCCGCGGCCGGACATCTCGATGAGTTCGGGCTCCTTGTACTCGGTGAACGTCCATTTGATGGTGTTCCGGAAGCCCTTGACCTTCACGAGCGACTCGACCTCGGTGCCCTTCTCGATCGTCGCGGGAGGCGGGCTGCACCAACCACCGTGGATCGTCATCCATTCGTCGAAGCGGTTCAGCGCGGACGCCTTGTCCCAGGCACCCTGAGGATTTTCGGGCATGTTCACGGTCACTCGGATCGTCGCCATACCCCCGAGATTGGCACTTCTCGCGCGCGGCCAAACCTGACCAGTGACTAGCCTGGGGAAATGGCGACGCTCGAGATCGCAGGCCGAAAGCTCTCGGTCACCAATCTGGACAAGGTGCTGTTCCCCGAGACCGGCACGACGAAGAGCCAGGTCATCGAGTACTACACCTCGATCGCACCCGCGATGCTCCCGCACTTGGCCGGCCGTGCCGTGACGCGGAAGCGGTGGCCGAACGGGGTGGATCAGCCGTCGTTCTTCGAAAAGAATCTCGCATCGTCGGCGCCGGACTGGCTGGAACGACGCGACATGCAGCACTCCGATCGCGTCGTCGTGTATCCGTTGTTCTCCACAGCCGCGGATCTCGCGTGGCTCGGGCAGCAGGCCGCCATCGAGGCACACGTCCCGCAGTGGCGTTTCGACGGCGATGCGCAGGGCCTGGCCACGAGGATGGTCTTCGACCTCGATCCGGGCGACGACGTCGACCTCGCCCGCTGCGCCGAGATCGCCTGCGAAATCCGCGGCCTCATGACCGACATCGGGTTCACCGCGTATCCGGTCACCAGCGGCAGCAAGGGCATTCACCTCTACGTTCCGCTCGACAAGCCACTGACGTCGTCGGGAGCATCGACCGTCGCGAAGCACGTCGCGACGATTCTCGAGGAGCGCTCACCCGACCGCGTCACGGCGACGATGGCCAAAGCGAAGCGGACCGGCCGAGTCTTCGTCGACTGGTCGCAGAACAACGGGAAGAAGACGACGGTCGCGCCGTACTCGATGCGTGCGCGATCGGAACCGACCGTCGCCGCTCCCCGGACGTGGGAGGAACTCGAATCTCCCGGCCTCACGCAGTTGCGGTACGAGGAAGTGCTCGAGCGCTATCAGGACCAGGGAGACCTACTCGCCGATCTGGACCCGCCCCTGGGCGACGTGGAGACTGCTTCTGCCGAGCCCGACAAACTCACGAAGTACCGCAGCATGCGCAGCCGCGCGAAGACGCCCGAGCCGATACCGACCGGAGGAGAACCGCGCGGGAACGACGACACGTTCGTCATCCAGGAGCACCACGCCCGACGCCTGCACTACGACTTCCGACTCGAACACGACGGCGTCCTCGTCTCCTGGGCCGTGCCGAAGAACATTCCCGACGACCCGACGCAGAACCGCCTCGCCGTACACACCGAGGACCACCCACTCGAATACGCGACGTTCGAGGGCAGCATCCCGAAGGGCGAGTACGGCGGCGGAGAGGTGACGATCTGGGACAGCGGTACGTACGAACTCGAGAAATGGCGCGACGACGAAGTCATCGTCGTCCTGTCGGGAGCCAAGGCGAAAGGCCGTTTCGCTCTCATCAAGACCAAGGGCGATCAATGGCTGATGCACCTGATGAAGGAGCAGTCTCCGTCGCCCGACGATGAACATCCGTCGAACAATGGCGTACCCGAAAGCAATCTCCCGAAGAATGTTGCGCCGATGCTCGCGACCGCGGGCGACGTCCTCGGCCTTCCCGACGGCGAATGGTCCTTCGAGGGAAAGTGGGACGGCTTTCGCGTCGTCGCACAGTTCTCGTACGGCGAGATGAAGCTGACGTCTCGGACCGGAAAGGACCTGACCGAGCGCTTCCGTGCATTTCAGGCTCTCGCAGACGATCTGAAGGACCACGAGGCCATCGTCGACGGTGAAGCAGTCGTCTTCGACGCCGACGGCATCTCCAGTTTCGAACTGCTGCAGAACAGCACCGGCAAGCACGTCGACTTCATCGCGTTCGACCTGCTGCATCTCGACGGAACGTCGTTGCTGCGCAAGAAGTATTCGGATCGGCGCAAACTTCTCGAGCTGCTGACGACGGGCCTCGATTCGGTCATCGTGCCGGAACTGTTGCCGTCGACGGCGGCCGAGGCGGCGGCCGCGAGCATCGAGCGTGGACTGGAAGGCGTCGTCGCCAAGCGGTCCGACTCGATCTACCAACCCGGCAAACGCGCGAAAACCTGGATCAAGTCCAAGAATTGGCGCACTCAGGAAGTGGTCATCGGCGGGTGGCGACGCGGCCGCGGGCGCCGGGGAGACGGTATCGGCTCGCTGCTCGTCGGTGTGCCCGACGAGGGTGGCCTGCGCTATCTCGGCCGCGTCGGAACCGGTTTCAGCGAACAGGCACTCGACCGTCTGAGCACGGAGTTGTCTCCGTTGCAGACCGATGGATCGCCGTTCGCAGAGACCCTCCCGACGGCCGACCGAAAGGATGCAGTGTGGGTGACGCCGCTTCTCGTCGGTGAGGTCCGGTTCTTCGAATGGACCGACTCGATGCATCTGAGGCATCCGAGTTGGCGCGGTATTCGTGAGGACAAGAAGCCGGAAGACGTAGTGATCGAGCACAATTCCTAGGCGCGCGCTCGAGCCCTCTCGCGGTTGCCATAAAATCTCTTGCTGCGTACCCTTTCGAACATCGTTTCCGGGGGGAGCGTAACGAGCGGGGTCACTTTTTCTATATCGCACCTGGTGCGGCGTTCTCTCGATCGGGCGCTGCAGGGGGTGCGGTCGGACTGTGTCTCCCGCACGGGAAAACGAAGCTTTGTCGGGAGGGATTTGACGCCATGCGCGCTTACAAACTGATCGGGGCAGCGGTCGTGTCCGCAGCCACGGTCATGTGTTCGACTCTGATGACCGCAGCACCTGCTACGGCGATTCCGCTGGAGCCCACGCCCATTGCCGATGTGTTCTACGCTCCGGTTCCTGGTCTGGATGCGCTGAACCCCGGTGACATCATCTCCAGCAGGCCGATGCCGCCACCTCCCGGTTTCTTCGACGTCGACGTGTGGCAGCTGCGCTTCCGGTCGACCAACTCCGCAGGCAATCCGATCGCCGCGGTCAACACGGTCATGGCTCCGAAGAACAAGGCACCGAACGGGCCTCTGCTGTCGTACCAACACATCATCAATGCACTGGGCTTGGAATGCGCTCCCTCACAGGCACTCTGGACCTCCGATCCCAACTTGATGATTCGTGAGGCTCCGGCACTCAACGTTGCCCTTCAGCGTGGATGGACCGTCGCGATCGCCGATCACCTCGGCCCCAACAGCGCGTACGGCGCAGCCAAGATGGGCGGCCAGATCGTCCTCGACAGCATCCGTGCGACGCAACGCTTCGATCCGCTTCAGGTGCAGCAGAGCCGAGTCGCGCTCGCCGGCTACTCGGGCGGCGGCATGGCGACGGCGTGGGCGGCCGCACTGCAGAACGACTACGCACCCGAGCTGAACATCGTCGGCAGCGCTGCGGGCGGTGCGCCGATGAACCTCGAACGCATGGCTCGCGATCTGGGCTTCAACCCGCATCCGGTGTTCGGCCTCGCATTCGCTGCGGCGCTCGGACTCGAGCGGGAGTACCCGACTCGGATTCCGATCAGCGAACAGCTGAACCCGCTGGGCCGGCAGATGGCCGCCGAAGTGCAGAACGCGTGCACCAACGACATCATTCGGGTCGGCGCAGGCAAGAGCGCGACGATCGTCGCCGACTCGCTCAGCCTCATCGACAGCCCCGAGATGGTCGACGCGGTCAACGAGAACAGCGTCGAGCTCTACCCGGGCGTTCCGAAGGCTCCCTACTTCGAGTGGCACAGCCCGACGGACGCACTCATCCCGGTTTCGTCCATCACCAACACCCTCGGCCGCTACTGCGCCGCAGGTGTCCCGGTCACCGAGGTTCAGGTGCCCAGTAACGATCACCTCACCGCCGCGGTGCTCGGGCTTCCACAGGCTCTCGAATGGATCGACGCCCGCTTGAACGGCGTTCCTGCGCCGAGCAACTGCTGAACTGGCAACCACACGAGCGAAGGACGCCCTCGGTCACCCCAAGTGACCGAGGGCGTCCCTCGCTTCCGGCCCTTGAAATTTCGATGACCTCGGGGATCGGTTAGGCTAACCTCGCATTTCGTACTTACGCGAGGAGTCCCACAGTGCGCACCAGTTACCTCCGCATCGCCGCAGGCGCTGCAGCAGTCGCGCTCGTCGCCGGCTGTTCGTCCGACGACAGCTCGTCGTCGACCAACTCCGACGAGTCCGGCGCTTTTCCCGTCATCATCACCCACCACTTCGGTGAGACGACCGTCGACAGCGAACCGTCGAGCATCGTCACCATCGGCTTCAACGAGCAGGACTTCGTGCTCGCACTCGGCGTGAAGCCCGTCGCGACGCGCGGCAACCTCAGCTACGACTACCGGAACCGTCCCTGGGCGCAGGAAGCTCTCGGTGGCACCGACATCCCCGAGGTCGGTTCCGAGGAACTGAACCTCGAGCAGATCGCGAACGCTGCACCCGATCTGATACTCGGTCCGTACTCGTTCATCGAGCAGGGCCAATACGACCAGCTGTCCGAGATGGCACCCACGATCGCCGACATCGGAGGCTACGACGACGTCCCCGCGGCCACGTGGCAGCAGGAGTTCGAGGTGATCGGCAAGGCACTCGGCAAGGAGCAGGAGACCGCCGACCAGACGGCCGAGCTGGAGCAGAAGTTCCAGACGACCCAGGACGAGAACCCGCAGTTCGCCGGCAAGACTCTGACGCTCGGCTTCGACATGGGCGACGGCAGCTACCTCGTGCTCGGCGAGGACGACATCCGTGCGCTGTTCTTCAAGGACCTCGGCTTCGAGATCCCCGCGGTGACGGAGACGATCAGCCCCGAGAACCTGAACAAGCTCGACACCGACGTACTCGTCATGGCCGGCGCGAGTCGTGAGCAGCTGCTCGCCAACCCGCTGTTCGCTGCGCTGAACGTCGTCTCACAGGATCGCACCGCGTACATCGGTGCGTTCAGCGAGGACCTGCCGTCGGCACTCGGATACTCGAGCCCCCTGTCGCTGAACTACGCGATCGACGGTTTCGCACCGATGCTGGCCGCCGCCGCGGACAACGACCCGGCCACCGTGGTTCCGGCACCGGCCGTCTGATCCGAGCCGGACACACTGAACTGCGTCCGATGGAGCTCCTCGTAGCGGCCTCTCGCCGCGAGGAGCTCCTCGTGCGTTCCGCGCTCGACGATCGACCCATCTTCGACGACGAGAATCATGTCGGCGGCGCGGATGGTCGACAAGCGGTGTGCGATCACCACCGACGTCTTGCCTGCAAGCGCCTCACCGAGGGCGGCCTGAACCGCGGCTTCCGACGTCGAATCCAGTGATGCCGTCGCCTCGTCGAGAATGACGACCTTCGGCCGGGAGATCAGAAGTCTCGCAATGGTCAGCCGTTGTCTTTCACCACCGGACAGCCGGTAACCGCGTTCGCCGACGACGGTCTCGAGTCCGTCGGGCAAGGATTTCACCAAGCCGTCGAGCCTCGCGCGTCGAAGCGCGTCCCACACCTCCTCCTCGGTCGCGTCGGGCCGCGACAGCACGATGTTGGCGCGGACCGTGTCGTGGAACAGGTGTCCGTCCTGGGTCACCATGCCCACTGCGTCGCGGATGGATTCGGCGGTCAGATCACGAACGTCGTTCTCTCCCAGCCTCACCGAGCCGTCGTCGACGTCGTAGAGGCGGGCCACCAACTGCGCGATGGTCGACTTGCCTGCGCCGGAGGTGCCGACGAGCGCAACCATCTGCCCCGGCTCGGCCCGAAACGACACACCGTGCAGGACTTCCTCCCCGCCGCGCGTGTCCAACGCCGCCACTTCCTCCAACGACGCGAGCGACACCTTGTCCGCCGACGGGTAGGCGAAGCGCACGTCCCTCAACTCGACCGACACCGGCGCGTCAGGCAACGCGACGGCGCCCGGCTTGTCCTGGATGAGTGGCACCAGGTCGAGCACCTCGAAGACGCGCTCGAAACTGACCAGTGCGCTCATCACCTCCACGCGTGCGCTCGCCAGTTCGGTCAACGGCGAGTACAGCCGGGTGAGCAGAAGAGAGAGCGACACAACCGATCCCGGATCGAGCTGTCCGCGCAGAGCGTAGAAGCCACCTAGCCCGTAGACGACCGCGAGAGCCAGGGCCGACACCAGCGTCAGCGCGGTGACGAACACCGTCTGCACCATCGCGCTGCGCACGCCGATGTCGCGGACTCTGGATGCCCGCACTGCGAATTCACGGGACTCGAAGTCGGGCTGCCCGAAGAGTTTGACCAATGTCGCGCCCGGAGCCGAGAACCGCTCGGTCATCTGCGTGCTCATCGCCGAGTCGTGTGCCGCTGCCTCCCGCTGCAACCGCGCGAGTCGACGACCCATCCGACTCGCCGGGATCACGAAGACCGGCAACAGCAGCATCGCGAGAAAGGTTACCTGCCAGGAGATTCCGATCATCACGACCAACGTCAGGGCGAGCGTCACAAGATTGCTGACGACGCCCGACAACGTGTCGCTGAATGCACGCTGCGCACCGATGACGTCGTTGTTCAGTCGACTGACGAGTGCGCCCGTACGGGTGCGAGTGAAGAACGCGATCGGCATACGCTGCACGTGGTCGAACACGGCGGTGCGCAGGTCCAGGATCAGGCCTTCGCCGATGTTCGCCGACAGCCACCGATTCAACAGACCGAACGCGGCGTCGACGACGGCGATGGCAGCGATCAACAGCGAGAGCCGGAGCACGATGTCGAACGAAGCACCGTCGACGATCGCGTTGACCACCCGCCCTGCCAGCACGGGTGTCGCGACGGCGAGAACCGCGAGGACGACGCTGAGCAGCACGAAGCCGACCAGTTTGGTTTTGTGCGGTCGGGCGAATGCGAGGATTCTGCGGGCGGTGTCGGCATTGAAACGAGCTGTACCGGACGACGCGTGCATCGTCCGGTACAGCTGGTTCCAGGCGGTGACTTCCATGCTCATGCCTGAAACCGTAGAACCTCGACTTAGGTGGAGGTCAAGGGTCCATGCTCGACCGGTTCACGCAGTCCTGACCTCGCCCACGACAACGGTCCCGTCGAGTTCGTCCGAATGGGCGATGCGTGCGTCGAACCCCGCACCGCGCATGATCTGCACGGTCCCCTTCGCCTGACCGACGCTGGTCTCGATCAGGAGATGACCGCGGTCGGTGAGCCACTGCCGGGCGTCGTCGGCGATGCGGCGGTGCCAGTCCAGTCCGTCCAATCCGCCGTCGAGCGCGACGCGGGGTTCGTGATCACGCGCTTCGGCCGGCATCGAGGCGATGGCGTCGGTGGGGACGTAGGGCGCATTGGCGACGATGACATCGACGTAGCCTCGAAGGTGTTGCGGCAGAGCAGAATACAGATCGCTCTGGTAGACGTGGCCCGCACCGATGTTGCGGCGAGCGCACCGGACGGCGACGGGGTCGATGTCGGTGGCGTGGAGGTCGAGGTGCCCGAGCTCGTGTTCGAGCGCCGCCCCGACTGCCCCGGATCCGCAACACATGTCGACGACGGTCGTCGGCCGGAGCGCGAGTGCCTCCTCGACGAGGAGTTCCGTGCGACGTCGGGGCACGAAGACGCCGGGTTCGACGACGATACGGAGTCCACGAAATTCTGCCCACCCGAGGATCTGCTCCAAGGGGGTGCCCTCCACGCGTCGGGACACCATCTCGAGGAGCCGATCACCGGTGAACGCCTGGAGGAGAAGTGCGGCCTCGTCCTCGGCGTACACGCATCCGGCGGCGCGGAGCGTGCGGGTGATGGCCTGGTGGGAGTCGATGCTCGACTGTATCCCAGTGCTCACGCCGGTAGGAATATCCGGCCACTGACCGTACCGCGCACGGTGCCCCAGGCAACGATTGCCCATGCCGTGACGAGCAGTGCATAGAGGCCCACGGCGACGATGTTCAGTGCACCGAACGTGGCCCCCAGTGCGGTCGCGCCTGTGACGCAGGTGCCGACCGGGAACGTGAAGCTCCACCAGGTCATGGAAAACCGGAGGCCGCTGCGGGCAGCTGTCACGGTCAGACAGGTTGCAACGGCGAACATGACGATGCCGAACGCGCCTGCCGCGACTCCGTAGAGGACGCCGACGTCGTGGAGCCAGTCGCTGCCCGCATCGGCGGCCAAGAGATTGGCCGCGGTGACCGACTGGCCGACGAGGCCCAGCGTGATCCAGATCGTCGGAATCGCCTGCACAGGTGGCGTTCTCCGATGCACGAGCTCACCGCAGACCGTGACCATGATCCGCGCACCAAGGGTCAGGCTGAGCGCGAACAGGGCGTAGCACAGGGCGAGGAATGCAGTCCTGACCGTGCCGCTCGGGATGTGTTGCGCCAGAATCGCTCCCCCGGTCGCCGACACCATCGGAGGCACGACGGGCATCAGCAACGCGGGCAGACGGTGCCCCCGCGCGCGAACCGGAATCCACAGCACGGTCGCGATTCCTGCGAGAGTTCCTATGGTCCAGAGCGTTCCGGCGATCCAGAGAGCCGCAGTGATGCCGAGTAGATCCTTGCCGAGAAGGATTGTTCCGCTGCCGACGGTCAACAGCGCCATCGGGATTGCGCCGTAGAACAGGCCGATGACCGGATGCGCGACGTAACCGCGAGCGTTGTCGACATGCAGGATCCAGTGCGCGGTGAAGGCAATTGTCAGCGCGACGAGGGCGGTTGCCGCGACTCCCCAGACCACGGTGGCGAAAGAATGCAGAATCGGAGAGTGCAGGGGAAGCGTGGCCGCGGCGTTCGCGACGATGCCGGTTCCCATGATGGACGCGAACCAGTTCGGGGTGAGGTGTTCCAGCACGCGGCCAGGACGGTCGAGGTCGCGGAACAATCCCAGGGGCGCGTCGGCGAGAACAGCTGCGGTCATGGTTCCACCGTCGTCGGCGAGGGGCATTCCCGGTAGAGGTCATGCTGTTGTGTAGCCACAACCGTTTCTTGTGGCCGGCCCTCCACGTGCGCGCGAATGTATAGCCCGCTATACATTCGCACGCACGACCGATACTCGACCTCGCGATGGTAACCGGTTGGGGCGCGGCAAGATTCGAAGAATTGGAATGCGCGGTCTTGGTTGTGTTCGAACATGCGTTCGAGTATCATGGTGGGCATGGACATGCCGGGGGGCTTCGAACAGATCAGACGCGACGCCGACGCGTCCGCAGCCGACATGCTCACCACCCTCACCGACCTGCGCCGCCAGGAGAACATAGCCGCTGCCGCGACCGTGCACCGAGTGCACGACCTCCTCGACCTACGGATCTCCACCGAAGCCGCGATCTACGATTACGGCCTCGAACACGACACTCCCACCGGACCACAGCAATACGGCGTCGCCGAACCCGACATCTACAAAGCCCGCCTCGCCGCCGAAACCGAAGCGTCCGTAGCACTCTCACTCTCCCGCCAGATCACCCGCGACATGATCACCACCGGCGAAGAACTCGCCCAGCGACTGCCCGCCATAGACGCCGCCTTCACCGCCGGAGATCTCGACTACCCCCGCGTCCGCACCATCGCCCTCACCCTCTCCCGCGCCGGCGACGACACCGTCGCCGCCCTCGAATCCGACATCCTCGCCGCCGCCCACCGCTGCACCCCACGCTCACTCCGCGACAACATCTGGCGACACTGGTTCGACCACAATCCCGACGAAGCCACCGCCGCACGCGCCCGCGCCGACGCCGACGAACGCTCGGTCAACATCCGCCGCAACACCGATGGCACCGCATCACTGTTCGCCAAGATCACCACCGTCGAAGCCGCCGAAATCGACGCCATCCTCGACCAATTCGCCGCCACCGTCTGCGACCGCGATCCCCGCACCAAACGGCAACTCCGCGCCGACGCCCTGGTCGCGCTCATGCACCAAGAAGACGCCCTCGCCTGCACCTGCCGCACCGACGAATGCCCCGCAGCAGCCACCGCCGACCGCACCCCAGCCCGGCCGAAACCACTCATCCAGGTCATCGTCGACCTCGAAACCCTGCTACGCCTCACCGACACCCCCGCCACCCTCTCCGACGGCACCGTCCTCGACGCCGACACCGCACGCCTACTCGCCACCGACGCACACTGGCAAGCCTTCCTCACCGAGGCTCTCGAACTCGCACGCGCCCACCACAACTCCACCAGCGACAGCGACAGCGACAGCGACAGCGATGAAACAGCAACGGCTGCAGCACAACCGGAGCGCACCGGGCAGGCATCCGAGGTGCACGAGCCCGAAAAGGAAGAGCCTGTCGACGACGACAGAACACCGGACGACGACGCAGCCGAGAACCGCGACATAGTAGAGAACACCACCGGCGATATCGACAGGCCGAACGACGACGACCCGAACACCGACGGTCCCGCAGACAGTGGTCATTCCGAGGACAACGGCGGGCCCGATGGCACCGACGGTCCCACAGACAGCGGTGGGCCCGAAGCCGGTGGACGGCCCGAAAACATTAGCGGACAGTGCGATTCAGACGAACCGGGCAACCCGCCACCACCCGCACCGCGCGGCACGAGCCCACTCGTTCCCCGCGCCCGCCGCATCCTCACCCGCGGACGCACACGTCCCGCACCGCCCTTACCGCCGGCCCACCCGACGCCCGGACCCGGACCCGGACTCGGACCCGGACCCGGACCCCGACAAGGCTCCCGGCGTCCCCGCACGCCCATTCTCGCCGGGCGCGACACCGCCCTGACCGCCACGATCGACGCCTTGAATCACCCCAGGTTTGATGCCGCTTCCTTCTGAGTCAGGAAGGATGAGCACATGCCTAAGAAAATCGATCCGGAGGTCCGTGCGCGGGCGTTGCGGTTGCTGGAGACCCACGGCGGGGAGTACCCGTCGATGACTGCTGCGGCCGAGGCCATAGCCAAGCAGGTCGGTGTCGGCCAGGAGACGGTGCGCCGCTGGGCGGTGCAAGCCCAGATCGACGCCGGCGACCGAACCGGAACCACCTCGGCCGAGGCCGCCGAGATCAAACGACTCAAGGCCGAGAACAAGCAGTTACGCGAGGACGTCGCGATCTTGAAAGCGGCGACGACTTTCTTCGCGGGGGAACTCGACCCCCGCA